>NZ_JBGOOM010000009.1:0-147965 GCF_041439575.1 Vibrio sp. 5S239
CTGCCGCCAGCGTTCAATCTGAGCCATGATCAAACTCTTCAATTTAAGATTTTGTGACTCAACGAATACTGACTTCAAAACTAATATTCATGTAAACATGAACATGTAATTCTAAAGCTATTACCATTCCAACAGAATGGTAATGAATTGACTGTGCCAAATAACCCCTCTCTATAAAGAAAGTAATTATTCGTATTGGTCACTCAGTTCATTGAAATCATTGTGTTACCGAAGTAACTGCTATTACCTAAGTAATAACGTTTTGATATTCATCAACGAGTGCCCACACAGATTGATAGGTTTAAATTGTTAAAGAGCTTTGCTTATCGAAACTTCCTTTTTACAAAGGAACTCTTGAAAGCGGACGTGAATTCTAGCGATTTAATCTTGAGTGTCAAACACTTTTTAAAATTAATTTCTTTCGAACTTTCCGTCTTACTGGTTACTGCTGAAGCCTTGTGGCGTCTGCCGTGTCAGTGAGGCGGCATTATAGAGATCATCGAAAACATGGCAACCCTTTTTTGATAAAAATTCAAAAAAATTGATTAAGCGACTACTTTTACGTCAAAATCCTCTTTCACAGGTTAAAGCTCATACAATAATGGGCATATTACTTAAAACTTTGCGATTAGATCTTTCGAAAAATCCTCTATATCTAGTTCAATGCTCCATTTATCACCCAGCTCTAGGATGTTATCTAGCGATTGCTGAACTGTTTTTATCGTCAATGTGTTGTTGTCTAGGTCGTATACCTGTTTTTGCGTGGTGTAATAGAAGTACAGGATAGTCAGCGCATCTCGGTCGCCTTGCTCAGCTTTGGGTTGAATACGCTTGAGCTTACGATAGATTTGATTATGGATTTGTTTGAGATTCCACACATAAAGGGCTTCCTTAAAGTAATCATGCCCTTTCACACGGCTCGCGATAAAGGCATTCAGTGCGACTGATAAAATCACACCAAGTACATTCAAATGAAAATTACCTGTTGCTTCCCCAGTAACAGATCCAACTGAACCAAAAAGTTCAATCAGAATGCTACCGAATACGATGGCAAACAAGGCGAGTGACCCAACCAGTGAAACCAACAGTAGGTTCATCTTTTTTCTATATTCTTCTTTATTAATCTTCTGTAACTTCATCAACTACTTCCTTATGTAAGTCACCTAATAATTTGCGCATACTATCTATGTAAACCTTGCTTCGCTTCAACCCTTACCATCTTGTAATGTGGTCACTCTCTATTTAATAAGCAGAGTTATTCCGATAAGTACTATACATAACTCCATTTGACTTCATTAATAGAAAAGAGTTACATACCGCCACAATTTTGGTTATTCATCAATTCATGTTGATAATGTCCGTTTCGCTTTATCACATACTGACAAGGTACATTCCATGCGTTCATTTGTATTACGCGCTCGTGCAGCCCCTACAGAGAGCAAACTTATCTTAGAAGGTGTTGGGCAAGACGCTCATACTGAGATTCTGGCTCATACTCTGATGAACACGATCTTCGTTGCTCAATCTCATCGTGAGAATGTCACCGTGCACCTTGTATTAGAAAGTACTAAAGACTTCTCGCGTACGGTCACTTTCGATTCAAATGAAATCACCAACATTGGCGGCTTTCATGAATCGGCATTGTTATCAGCGGTAGTAAGAGCGGTTGATGCTTCTCAAGGTATGACCAAAGAGCAGACTCGTCAGGTTGAACCTGGGATCGTCGTTCGCACTATGAGCTTTGAAAAGTTGGTTAAAGAACTGGCTGAAAACCACCAGCTGTACATGATGGATAAGAAAGGCGACTTTATTCGTGATGCAGAGATTGTAGAAAACCCATGTTTCCTTCTGACTGACCACATCCCTATGCCGAAGAAAAGCTACAACAGCTTAAAGCGCTTAGGAACAGAAAAGATCAGCTTAGGCCCGAACATGCTGTTTGCTTCTCAGTGTGTTGTGTTGATCAATAATGAGCTGGATATTCGCGGTTTCTAACCCGATGAGACACAGCCATAATAAGTAAAGCCAGCAATTGATGCTGGCTTTGTTGTTTTCATAATCTGCAAATCACTTTGCTTTGGCTAACAGCTACGCTGCTTCCGCTTTAACCACAGGTTGATAGCGCCCTGGTTTATGGTTCATCGCAAGGATCAAGTTAGTGACTATCGCGCCCAATACAGATAGTAGTACCAGTGACACATCAACGATAAACAATGAGAGTACGACAATCGCGCAATCTAGTGCCATCTGAACTTTGCCCGCACGAATCCCAAAACGTTCTTGTAAGAACAACGCCAGAATGTTGAAACCACCTAAGCTCATCTTATGACGAAAGATCACCAACATGCCGGTACCAATTAAGCCACCTCCTAATAATGCTGCATACAATGCATGAATCTCAGCAATCTGAATCACGTGGTACAAGTAATCTACCGCGAACGAAACAATCGAAACGGCAATAAAGGTGCTGATGGTGAAACGCCAGCCCATACGAGCAACCGACAAAATATAAAAAGGTAAGTTAAGCGCGAAGAACACTTGGCCAAAACTTAGGTCTGTTACTTTGGTAATGAAGATCGCTAGGCCAGCCGTGCCTCCAGTGAGCAAACCGACTTGGTTGAAAAATATAACGCCGAGTGAAACCAGTGCACTACCTAAGATCAGTGCCAGTAAGTTTTCGCGAAGGTTGTGATCTTTATCCATATGATGACTCTCCCTGAATCTTTAACATCGCGTTTCAGTCATGTTGAAACGATTTGCGTCCAAATTTACGATATTTAACAGATAAGTCGAGTTAAAGACCAATGTTACTTAATGATTACTTTGTATATTAGTTTTTACATCATTGTTAAAAACTCAAAAAAAGCAATAAGTTACATTGAAAAATCTATGTATTCATTCTAAGTTACAAGGTTCAATCGTTTAACAAACGACCTTCAAGTTTCTCTACTTATTTGTCATGTTTATATCAACGCTAACAAAGCATAAATTCACACATAAACTTCACTGAATAATAAGACTATTCCTGCCATTTTACTTTATAGTATCCGCTCACTCCTTTAAAACTAATCCGCAGGCTTATGGAATACCTAGATCAGACCGCCCTTATTGCGATGGCACTCATTTTTGTCGGCTCGTTTGTACAAACCGCAATCGGCTTTGGTTTGGCTATTGTTGCTGCCCCACTGCTGTTTTTGGTCTCGCCTGACTATGTACCCGCGCCTATATGTCTCGTTGGCCTGTTTATTTCTATATTCAATGCGTTTAAACACCGAGCAAACATTTCTATTGGCGGATTAAAAATCGCACTGCTTGGCCGTATTCCGGGCTCGATAGCTGGCGGGGCTTTGTTGGTGATGGTTTCAACGAGCGTTCTGTCTCTGTGGTTAGGCTTATTGGTAGTATTTGCGGTGATTGTCAGCTTGCTGCCGTTTAGATTAGAGCCGACCCCTGCCAAGATGGGCATCGCGGGATTCTTCTCAGGGTTCTTTGGTACAAGTTCAGGTATAGGAGGTCCACCAATGGCGTTGCTACTTCAACACCAAGATGCCAATCAACTTCGTGGTAACCTTTCCGCGTTTTTCGTGTTTAGTTCTATCATTTCATTACTGGTACAGATCCCAATAGGCTTCTTTACGATGCACCATTTGATCATCACAATCCCGCTACTTCCAGCCGCTTGGTTGGGTTACAAAGTGGCGTTATTGACGACGCAAAGCATTCCTAAAGAGAAGATACGCATTGGCTCTTTGCTGCTATGTTCTATCAGTGGCTTTACGGCAATCTGGCAGGGCTTAGCTGGCTAGTTATTGGCGATAAAGACGAGAAGAAGAAATACATCTTAGAAAACCAACACAGATCAAACACCCAATAGATAAAAGGACGCTCTATGACATACGACGAGTTCAATGCATTTTGTGAATCAAAAGCTGCCACCAGCTATGTGATGCAGTGGAATAATTCTCACGTTTGGAAAGTGGGTGGAAAGGTGTTTGCGATTGGTGGTTGGGGGCCGAACGACGAGCCTGCATTTATCTTCAAAGCGTCCGACCAGAACTTCGACTTTCTGAAAGAAGAGCCCGGTTATAAACCTGCGCCCTACTTTGCTTCGCGTGGTATGAAATGGATTCAGCTGTTTGAGGGCACGCCAGAAAAGGATGAGGAATTGAGATACTACCTCACTGAGTCACACCGAATTGTCTCTTTAGGGCTAACCAAAAAGAAACAAGCAGAACTCGGTCTCAATCAATAACGAGATTGTCTGCTTGTAATCGGTTATTCAATACTATGTTAACGCTTTAAAATTCAGGAAGATCCTAGAAATTTGAGCAGATCTTAAAAGCTTAAGTCGCTCTTAAAAACTTAGGCAGTAAAGGTTCTATTTTTTGCGTTGGTACCAGTGGCACCAATAGGTAGATTAAACCCGCAAAAGCGATAGATGCAATCAAGTCTTCAGGACGATGCATACCAAGCCAAACACGACTATAAGCAACGCCACCAGCCCAAACCAGTAAACCGCCGGCTAGATAAAAGCGTTTCGCCTCTAAGAGAAGACCACCAAAGAACGCTAAACACACACCGACGAAAATCATGTGTCCCGACGGGAAAGAATAGTCCGTTTCGCCAAGCCAATGACGTGTTCGCCACTCGCTGACCCTATCTTGCACAGATTCTATTGCCGCGTTTTTTTCTGCCGATGGTAACTCATAAAACAGCTCCGGCATTTCAACCACTTCCTGTGTAACCAAATACACAGAATAAGGACGCGGGCTCTCTGTTGAATGCTTTAAGAAAGTCTTCGCTGCAAAGCTAAGTACCAATAAAATGCCTAACTGTAGATAAAGGCTGACTAGCTTAGCTTTGGAAAATGTCATCGTAAGCAAAACTAAAGACAAAACAGCCAGCGTTATCAAGAATCCTTGATTACCTGCTGAATACGTCACGAAGGTCATGAAGGCACCATAGAAAGGAGAAATCGTACTTCCAAGGTCGAAATCAGATCCAAAGATCAAAAAGGGTACTAGGGAATACAAACTTAGAACGAGCAGTAATAAGCCTTTAGACTTGTTAGAGAACAGAGAAGTCATAGATAAGATCTTTTGGGTAAAGTGGTCGGATGCTATCGCAGCTTAGCATCGCCAACATCAATTTTATGTCAATGATAATCGCCAGACAGCCATTCATATTCACAGTTGGATTAGATTAATTAGAAACATCACAACGCTACGTTAAACTGAGTTATGGCATATTCCGTCGATTAAGTAAGCACTTATCAAGTTCATAGGGCTGAATCTAAAAAACTTTGCTGCCAGTCCTTTAAATCCATTATTGAAAGGATTAACATCTGGTCTGCTGTCAAAGCAAAACAAATTATTAATTTTTATTCTCAGGGCGGGGCGAAATTCCCCACCGGCGGTATGTCCTTAGCAAAATCTAAAGATAAGCCCGCGAGCGCTCGATTCGTCGAGGTCAGCAGATCTGGTGAGATGCCAGAGCCGACGGTTATAGTCCGGATGAGAGAGAATGAAAACACACTCGTTTAAGTTGGAAAGGCGCATCTATTTGTTGAGTTGATGCCTCCAACTCAGACGAGTGCATTTCGTTTTGGATAAACCATAATGAGCTAATGCCAATCGTATTTGGATTGGTATAAGTCTACTTGTAATAAGTTGGCTTTGTTATGCTCGTCGGTTGAGATCCCTCATACAGCCCTGATTCTGGTGATATTTTAGGAGTTTAACCATGAATCAGTCTTCACTACTTGCCGAATTTGGCGAACCAATCACTCGCGTTGAAAACGCACTGCAAGCTCTACGCGAAGGTCGTGGCGTACTGTTACTTGACGATGAAGATCGCGAGAACGAAGGCGACATCATCTACTCAGTAGAACACCTAACTAATGCTCAAATGGCGCTTATGATCCGTGAATGCAGCGGTATTGTGTGCCTGTGTTTAACTGACGAGCAAGCAAACCAACTTGAACTTCCACCTATGGTTGTTGATAACAACAGCGCAAACCAAACTGCGTTTACCGTAACTATCGAAGCGAAAGTAGGTGTTACGACCGGTGTTTCTGCTGCTGACCGTGTAACGACGATCAAGACAGCTGCCAACCCAACAGCTAAGCCTACTGACCTTGCTCGCCCTGGTCACGTATTCCCACTGCGCGCACGTAAAGGTGGCGTACTGGCTCGCCGCGGCCACACAGAAGGTACTGTGGATCTGATGCAAATGGCAGGTCTTCAATCAGCGGGTGTATTGTGTGAAGTAACCAACCCAGACGGCACGATGGCAAAAGCGCCAGAGATCGTTGCTTTCGGTAAACTGCACAACATGCCTGTACTGACCATTGAAGATATGGTGATGTACCGCACTGAGTTCGATCTTAAGCTAGCATAACGTTTAGCCCTCAATGCTAAACACTTAGCATTTAAGCTAATACACTGCGAAATGAACATTGAAAGGCCTCACTCTTACTGCTTTTTCTAGTTAAAAGTACATAAAGGGTGAGGCCTTCTTCATTTCCTACACTGAAACCTAAGATCCATCTCCTCGCCAACGACTAACCTCTCAAAAAATCCTGCAAAATATGAGAAATATTCACTCGAATGGTGAAGTCATGCACCATGATTGATCATCCATAATTAGATAAAAAACATAACTTAATGAAATATAACACTTATTTATTTTGGCACGGTGTCTGCACTACCACTAAGTAGGTATACAAATATTAGGAGTTGAATATGTTTGTAGTTATTTCAGTGGGTTTATCCCTATTAGTACTTGCAGCCCTGTTTTATTTCTCAAGGAAGAGACAAACAGCGCTATCACACAGGTTTGAAACCTTAGTTCTGCTTAGAGAGTTATTGTTGTTATCACGCAAACACCGCGCGGCAACGCATTACGCTCTGGCGCATAAACTGTCTAGCGACTCGATTCGCAAAGTGAACGAGATTTACGACAACATACTTGAGGTATCTGAACTGCTTCAATCGCACGTGTCATTTGATAGCCGTCCTATGTACCGCATTTATCACCTCAAACTCATCGCCATGCACAGTGACTGGCAAAACCGAACCTTGGTACGTAACCAATCAATTCATGGCAAAACGATTCGCCACAGCATGTTCTTAATGGATGAGGTGATGATCATTTGGTTGATTCAGTCTGAACGAGAAGACATGAGCCGTGAGTACCACATGAATTGGCAACAGATCTTAGATTGCATGGAGATCTTGACCAAGTTACGAATGTGCATACCTGATATGGAAAAGCCTGATGAGTATTTGAGATTCAAATTCTATGCTTCTCAGACACACCGTAAACTCAACCAATTATCAATGATTTGCCCTATCAGCAGCGGTTCACCGGTTTGCACACGAGCGATGCATGCACTTACAGAGATCGCATCGAGCAGCGAAGCGACCCAACCGGCAGATAGCATGTACGAATTAACCAGTGATATCTCTAGCGTCGTGTCGCAAGTCTACGACCAAGTATTATCCGACATTACGAGAAGCTTGTATCAGCCTTTACCAGACATCAACGAAAAGGTGATAAATACCCGATTATCCGTACATCATTACATGTAAAGACTTCGTGAGAGGAGAGCGTGCTGGAACTCTGAATTATTGAGTTCAAATCCGATATCACCATTGATATCGGATTTTTGTATTTATACACTTTTAAATTTCTGTCGTGATGTATCATGACCTATAAAGTTTCAAACATCCCCAGACTTGATATCGCTAGCCCAAGTTTGTGCCGCAAAATCAATGAACTGACGAACAATCGGAAGCTGGTAACTGCGAGATAGATACACCGCCCAAAGCACACTACTCGGTGAAATAAAATCATCCAAAATTCGTTTCAATTTGCCATCCGCAATCAGTGGATTGGCTAAATCACAGGGCAATCGAACAACCCCTTTTCCATGTTGCGCGGCGCGGGTTAATACCCCAACATCATTAGCTTTGATAGTGCCAGACACCTCAACAGAATAATGCTGATTATCCTTCACGAAATCCCACTTAGAGACACTCAAATGGCGAAAACAATTGTGCTGTCGAAGCTCTTCGACTGTTTTAGGTTGACCATGTTTATCTAAATAAGCTTGCGATGCACACACCACCGAATCAATTTCCATTAGCTTACGAGCAATCAAGCTATCGTCAGGTTGATCGGTATAACGCAGCGCAATATCGATTCTGTCATCCACCAGCTGAGCAAAACGGTCAGAAGCAAAAAGTTCTACCGTGATATTGGGATGAAGCTCTGTGAACTGTTCAACCACATCCAACAACATGTGCTGAGTTAAACCAATGGGTGCAGCAATTCGAATGGTTCCCGAGAGAGCATCGGTTTGATTCAGTGCGGTCACTTCTAACTCCGCCGTTTCATGGAGTATTTTCTCGCAGCGCTGTAAGGCGATTTCTCCTGCCGCCGTTAGGCTAACCTTTCGAGTCGTTCTATGTAATAGCCTCTGCTTTAACCACCCTTCGATCTCTTGAACATGCCGTGAAACCTGTAAACGGCTCATGTCCAAATGCTCTGCTGCTTGAGTGAAACTGGCGCAATTTGCGACTTCAACAAAGCTACGCATCGCCGTCAATCTATCCATCACACTTTCCCTTATCCACTGAACCAAGTCAATTAGGTAACCATATAGATACAATCTACATCATTTTACGATATTTATCGCAACCTAGTGAGCTATTAGACTGCAATGACTGTCGAGAAACAGACTCAATAAATCAGATAATTGGAGAGACATTATGAAAATTGCAGTATTAGGCGCATCAGGTTGGATTGGTAGTCACATCGCTCAAGAAGCTAAAGCGCGCGGACACGAAGTTGTTGCTGTTGTAAGAGATGCAAGCCGTGTAGAAATCAGCGATGTTGAGGTTCGTTCATTTGATTTACAAGATGAAGCAGCCAGTCTCACGACGGCTTTATCAGGCGTTGATGCGGTTATTGCTTCGATTGGTGGACGTGCTCTAGGCAATCACGACATCGTAAAAAGCACAGCAACTAAGCTGCTTGATACACTGCCAAGCATTGGTATCGAACGTCTACTTTGGGTAGGAGGTGCAGGCTCATTAGAGGTAGCACCAAACGTACCATTAGTTACTGTTCCTGACTTCCCTGTGGATTACAAAAACGAAGCGTTAGCACAAGGTGAAGCTCTTGAAGTGTTCAAACAATCGGACAGCGAGGTTAACTGGACGTTTATTAGCCCAGCAGCAGAAATCTTCCCGGGCGAGAAACTGTCGGCCTACCGTACTGGTGGCGACCAGCTGCTCACCGACGAAGATGGCAACAGCAAAATTTCAGTCAGCGACTATGCAATCGCGATGATTGATGAACTCGAAGCTGGCAATTTCCCACGCCAACGCATTGGTGTCGCGTACTAGTCTTGATGCTGCCATTGCTTTAGCTTTATAGCTTTAAACCCTGCTCTTATGACCGCTTAGCCCAACTGGTTAAGCGGCTTTTTCGCTTCCTTCGAAGCGCCAATATTAAATTGGCACCTTTTGATAGCAGCATGTCGTTATGCGCGAGTGCATGGCGCGATGGGATACCCTACAATTTACCTCGTCAGCAACAATAATGAAAATAACGAGGAATCCCTATGAACACTTCAAACATTGCGTTAATCACTGGTGCATCAGGTGGTATCGGCCTTGAACTTGCAAAAATTCATGCAAAGAAAGGGGGTGACCTTGTCCTTGTTGCCCGCACGCTGCCAAAACTGGAAGCGCTAAAAGCTGAGATTGAAAGCCAATATAAAGTCTCAGTCCATGTGATTTCAGAAGATCTCAGTGATCCTCAGAGCCCGCAACGAATCTTCGATTACACAGAAAGTCATGGGCTTGAGATAAGTACCCTGATCAACAACGCAGGCTTTGGTGGTCATGGTCTGTTTCATGAGCGAGCGCTAGAAGCTGACTTGTCGATGATTCAAGTAAACATCAATGCTCTGGTATCACTGACTCACTTATACCTGCAAGGCATGGTTGCGCGTAACCACGGTAAAGTAATGAACATGTCATCGACCGCTTCTTTACTGCCCGGTCCACTGCAAGCGGTGTATTACGCAACTAAGTCGTTCGTGACGTCCTTCTCTCAAGCAATCGCTCAGGAACTCGAAGAGAGCAACGTTACGGTGACAGCGCTATGCCCAGGTCCCGTAAAAACAGGGTTTGTAGAAGCCGGAGATCTTAAAGATGTCGATGCTTGGAAAAATGCAAAATCACCAGAGTCGGTTGCTCAAATTGGTTATCAAGCGATGGAAAAAGGCGAGTTAGTGGCGTTTAATGAAAAAGGTCTAAAGTTCATGCTTGAATGGCTTATCCCACTGCTACCAAGAAAAATGGTGCTAAAAATGTCTCGTCAAGCAATGGAAAAACAATAAATCAATCACGCAACGACGAACGTACTTCGATCTCGGTTGAGCGATGTATGCTTATTCGGTTTAAGAGAGCTTATTCGTTTTAAAAAGCGCTTAGTCGGTTTCAAAGAGCCGGCCGGTTTCGAAGGGTTTAGTCGATTTACAAGAGCTTAAAAGCTAAACAGGTATTAAAGGGAAATTATGAAACGAGCGAAGAAATTCACCTACTCCCCGAGTTGGAAGCTGTTACTTTGCGATATGGGCATTGATCCGCTCTCGGTACTCAAGCACGCAAAATTGCCGATGGACCTTTTCAATCGTCAGAATTTCACCTTAAATCCAAATGAATATTACCGACTCTGGGATGGTATTGAAGCCTCATCTGGTGAAAAAGAAGCACCGTTACTACTGGCTAAGTACATGACGGTAGAGGCGTTTGATCCTCCGATCTTTGCTAGCATTTGTAGCCCAGATTTGAATACGGCCCTGCAACGCCTTAGCCAATACAAACCTCTGATTGGCCCGATGATGTCTGATGTCCAGATCAATTCAAAACAGACCAGCATTACCATCAGTTGCTACGGCTACGACGCGGAAATCCCAAAATACCTTAGCGTGTCTGAGTTAGTATTCTTTACCCAATTAGCACGCTTGGCGACCAGAGAAAACATCAAGCCAATAGCTATCGAGTTACCACTGTTGCCTAACAACCTAGAAGATTATAAATCGTATTTTGGTTGCGACCTTACGCACAGCGAACAGATAAAAATCACCTTCAGTGCTAAAGACGCCGCTTTGCCCTTCTTGACCGAGAATGTCTCTATGTGGGCATTCTTCGAAGAGTCGCTCAACAAAAAACTGGTTGATTTGGATTCAGAAGCATCGACGTCTGAGCGAGTGAAAGCCACTCTGTTAGAGTCATTACCGAGTGGTGAGAGTTCGATTGAAGGTATCGCTAGTAAGCTTGCAACGAGTAAGCGCACCCTGCAACGCAAACTCACCAATGAAGCAGAGAGCTTTCAACACCTACTGCAAGAAGTAAGAGGTGAATTAGCCGATCATTATTTGGAAAAGTCGACACTGTCATTGGGAGAGATATCCTTCTTGCTAGGGTACAAAGAAGCGAACTCGTTTATTCGTGCGTATAGCAATTGGAAAGGCGTACCTCCGGGCATCTACAGAGAACAAGTTCACTGATTTTGCTCTCTGTGATTCAGTCCAAATGGCAACAGTTGTGCAGCTAAAAGTACAGTTAATCGATCGGCAAGTGCCCTGTTTTCACTAGGATAACCGTCTCTTCTTCCACATAAGGGAAATGCTCGCTCATATGAGGGCTACGCATCCAGGTGTGTTTCGGGTACTCACCGTGTTCATCTTTAAAGGTGCCAGACAAAACGAAGATCTCTTCACCACCAAAGTGACGATGTGGCTGAAAACGTTCGCCAACCGGCCACTTCACTAATGCGACATGCTCGTGTTCGAACTCATGCAGTGGCATCACTTGTAAACCACCAATCCCCGGAAGCCACTCTGCATCTAGAGTATTGATGCGAACTTGAGTTAAGTCTCTCGCATCAAATTGGTTGAGTTTAACCAAGATCGTGCAGCCATTTTTGCTTGATGGAGAATGCGCGCTGCCCGGCGGATTACGGATATAAGTACCGGCAGGGAAATCACCCGTTTCATCTGAGAACACCCCCTCTAATACGAAGATCTCTTCGCCTTGCGGGTGTGGGTGCTCAGAAAACGAAGATTCAGAATCGTACTTCACCACGCTGGTCGTGTGGCCCGACTCTTTCTCTTCTCTTTCTAACGGCTTACGCCAAACCCCTTTAGCAGGGCTTGCAATCCAATCCAGTAATGCGGTATCAATCACCAATCTCTTTGCAAAATCCATATTCAACATCATAGCGGCCTTACTCTTGTCTGGTGTTATTGGGTTTGATCTTTATTCTAAGTTAAAAATGATAGAAGCAGCAGAGTAAGTAAATACTTACTCATGTCATTCAATGCCAAAAATGCTCACCAAGCGACCGCGATTTTTTGCAAGCGAGTCTCAGCTGATTGGCATTTGCTCGAAGCGACCTTTTACAAAATCAATGAAGGTTCGAATTCGGCTCGGTTGATAGCGGTCTCGATGGTAGATCGCTGAAAAGTCCACTTTCGGCACGACCCACTCATCAAACACCTGCTCCAATTGCCCGTCATTGAGTTCTTGTAAGCAATAGATGGTTGGAACTCGAATAATCCCGTTGCCCGACTTGGCGCCCTGCACCAACACTCGGCCATTCTTACATTGCAGTCTGCCCATCACATGAACATCGACTGTTTTCTTGGTGTCGTCCAACGCTTGAAAACTCCACTTACGCACTGACCCCGTTAAGCAATCATGGTGGATGAGATCTTTAGGATGGTTTGGCTTTCCTTTGCGAGCAAAATACTTTGGGCTCGCGAGTGTTCCCATTTCAATATCCAATAGCTTTCTAGCGATAAAGCCCGCGTCTTCTATGCTTCCCATGCGAAAAGCGATATCAAACGCGTCTTCAATCAAGTCGACTCGGTTACTACTGAAATCAAGACTGATGCTGATGTCTGGGTAGAGCTGCATAAACTCATTGACCAGATCCGCGATGATCACCTCACCAAGATAACCGCCGACACAGTTTATTTTTATGTCACCACGTACTTCTTCGACATCGTCCACCGCAGCAATCAACGCTTGGTCTATATTATCTAAGGCTTGTTCACATCTCGCGTACAGATCTTGCCCCGCGTGCGTCAGCCTTAAGGTTCGAGTGGTGCGGATAAACAGTGTCACACCCATCTGCTTTTCTAGGCTACTCACTTGGCGTGATACGTGGGAACGAGACACATCCAACTCCTCTGCCGCTTTGGTGAAATTACCTAAACGAGCGATAAGCACGAAGGAGCGAATATCAGACAGGTTAATTTGATTGAGCATAGTCGCCAGCTTACTAATGAAGTTATGAGATAGACGCTTTTATTGTTGCACCACAGCAACAGTGTTTCAAGTAAAGCGCTATATATCAACAATGATATTTTCCTTAATATACCTCCATCGCAACGAAGCAAGGCAACAAGCACTTGATTCGAATGCACTTAAACAACACGTCGTAGCCAACCGACGCAATAAAAGTACAGAGGAAATAAAATGGAAAAACTAATCGTAATTACAGGTGCAAGCTCTGGTATTGGTGAAGCAATCGCTCGTCGTCTAAGCGATGAAGGTCACCCTCTTCTACTTTTAGCTCGTCGTGTTGACCGCCTTGAAGCGCTGAACCTACCAAACTCACTGTCAGTAAAAGTAGACGTAACAGACAAAGCGTCTTTTGATGCGGCAATCGCACAGGGTGAAGAGAAATTTGGCCCTGTAGATGCGCTGATCAACAACGCTGGCGCAATGCTTCTTGGTCAAATCGATACTCAAGACGCACAAGAGTGGAAGACAATGTTCGATGTTAACGTGATTGGTCTTCTAAACGGCATGCAATCTGTACTTGCTCCGATGATGGAACGCAATACAGGTACTATCATCAACATCAGCTCTATCGCGGGTAAGAAAACATTCCCAAGCCACGCGGCTTACTGTGGTACTAAATTCGCGGTACATGCTATTTCTGAGAACGTTCGTGAAGAAGTGGCGGCATCAAATGTTCGTGTTACGACTATCGCACCGGGTGCTGTAGAAACAGAACTTCTGTCTCACACAACATCTCAAGAGATCAAAGACGGTTACGATTCTTGGAAAGAAGGCATGGGCGGCGTACTGGCAGCTGACGATATTGCTCGCGCGGTATCATTCGCTTACCAGCAACCACAGAACGTTTGTATCCGTGAAATTGCTCTAGCGCCAACTAAGCAACAACCATAGAAGTTAATTATCACGCATATATTTGTGATGCATAAATAGAAAGCGCCACTACTTACCCAGTAGTGGCGCTTTTGTATTGATTCAATCTAATTGCTAGTAAGAAGCGTGATTAAAACTCAACGCGGTAAACTGATGTGCTACCACTCACTTCGTTGCCGACCGCGATAAAGTGGTTACCAGAGCGAGTGAAATACTTGATTGATTCTGGACCTAAGTCACCCACTTTCGAGTTGTAAGTATCGTTGTCGCAATCACCGTCTTCATCAACCTTGGTGCACGCTGGCTGAGTAAAGTCGCGGTTGTTCAAGTAGCTGATGAAACTTGCGCTCTTAGGCTGCGTTACATCGTAAACCATGATGCCACCTTGGCGCTCAAGTCCAATAAAGGCATAGTGCTTGCCGTTGATCTCTGCCACTTCGACGGCTTCAGGTTCCGCTCCTTTATCATCACTACGATCGTCACCGCTTTGGTTGTTATCATTGGTGCTGTTGAAGTTTGCAGGATCTTGCTCAAGTACGATTCGAGCAAAATCATCACCGCTATCAAACACTAACTCGCCTGACTCATCCCAGATAGAGAACGAGCGGCTACCGAATGCTTGAACCTTTTGGTCAGCAGCGAGTGTCCCTTGTGGCTTAATCACTTTAAGACGTGCAAGTTGCTTTTTCTCTTTCAATGCGCCAACTAATGGGTGGTTAGCATCAACGTCTAACTTCTTGCCACGCACTTCATCGACATAAGCGATACAAAAGTCTTTTTCTGTTGTGTAGTTTTCGGTGCCTTGATAGTCATCGCCATCCCACTCAAAACCTTTCTCGTCACACATTTCTTGCGTGGTCTTGATGCCATATTCACGCCCATCACCTTCGTTCGCAGTCACGATGTAGGTGTTGCCATCAACAGTGTAGCTAGTGATACTATCTGGCATGTAGAGACCTTCTAACATTGCGTAGCTTTGTAGATTACCGATGTTTTTGTCTTTGTTTGACGCATCTAGCTGAGCGCGATACCAAGGCTTCCCGCCTAGCCCAAGAATCGCATCCACTTGTGCACTCGCCACATCAATGGCAGCCAAAGCGTTGTTCTCTTGAAGGGCAACGTAGAGTTTTCCGTTATCAGCAAACGTTAGGTATTCCGGTTCAAAATCTTGAGCAACGGTTGCATTCGGCGCAGAGATTCGAACCTTGTCGGTCAGCTCTGCATGGCGAGGCTGACCTTGATTGAATGCCTTAAAATCGATCTGCGTGACTCTTGCTTGCAGAGGACCATAAGTTAAATCCACCAGTGTCACTGAACCTTCAGGGTCAATGCTGTAATCCGCATTCGGCTCACCTTCATTTGCAGAGGCAATATAGCGACCATCTTTCGAGAAGCTCACCATGTCCGGTAATGCGCCAGCCGTATAAGTAGTGATCAGCTCTAACGTGTCTGAACGATAAAGTGCAATGATGCCGTTCTGTTGCTTGTCGGCATTTTCAATCGCGACAGCAACTAACCCTTGATGAGTCAACACACTGTTCGCGGCACCAATATCAATACCAGAAGCTGCAGCCGCTGATTGAAGATCAATAGAGCCCTTAGATGTTGGTTCGCTAGCTGAGTTCATCGACAACACATCGACTTTCTGCGCTTGAGCATTCACAACATAAAGCTTGTCGGTACATGAATCGTAGCTGACGATTTCGGCTGCAGAAGTATCAAACGGGGCGTCGGCAATTGAACGGCCAACTAGGCTGATTCCGGTTACCTCAGCATTGGAAGAACTTGGCTGCTCGATGGATTGGCATTGAAGGCTAAAAGCATCAAGTGATGTTTGAGATGGCGTAGCAGTCGTTGGTGATGTTGAAGTTGATTGAGAACACCCAACTAGAGCAGAACTTACCGCGATAGGTAATAATAGTGTCAGCTTATTAAATTTACGATTCATATATCCTCCATAATTTGAATCGCGATCATAGAGGGCTGTTATGACACTTATCTTTCCCTTTTGTTAACAATAGGTGACCACAATCGGTTTCTTTTCCCTATAACAACAGTAAGTTGGAGTAAGTATTTCATTAAAAAAGATGCAAAAAAACGCCCAAGCTGGCTGGTGCTTGAGCGCTCGGAATCATCTAACAAAGGTTAGTTAGAAGTTGTAACCACCGCCAATCATGAATGCCCATGGGTCGATATCAACATCTGTAGAGTATTGTGTGGTAATTCCACCGACTGTTTGCTTGTACTTAGCGGTTGTACCAATATCTGCATACCAAACCGATGCGTTTAGAAACCAATCTTCATTGATCATGTAATCAATGCCTATGTTAGCCGCTAAGCCCCAAGAATCATCAAGAGATAGGTCACTCAAGCCTGCACTTTTACCCGTACTATTCAAACTTTCATCGAAAAATACAGTGTAGTTGATACCAGCACCTACGTAAGGGCGGAAATCACTGTTCGCTTCACCGAAGTAGTATTGAACCATAAACATTGGCGGTAGCTGTTTAGTGTCGGCAACTTTACCTAAACCATTGACGGAGATATTGTGTGAAAATGGACTCGCTGCTAATACTTCAAAACTGAGGTTATCAGTAAACATGTAGCCGAAAGTTAAACCAAGCTGAGTATCTGAATCAACTGAAAACTCTAGGTCTGAATTGTCAAGAACAGCGCCACTGCTGTCATTTGGAGATACTGTTGCTGCACCAGCACGGATGATGAAATCACCTTCTTTATGAGCAAGAACATTGGTTGACAAAAGAGCCGCAATAACCGCAATACCACATACTGTTTTTTTCATTATTATTTCCTTTTTAGGGCTTAATTCTTTATTGGTGAATGAGTAATCATTTCTTATTTTGCGTGCAAGGTAGCATAGAATAACCCTACTTTATTGATGGAAATCAATTTGTGAAAGGTTATGGTTATTTGTGTAAATTTATATCGACTCGATCACTTTATTTCCTCATTTTATTGACAGTTTTGTAATGCATATTTTCCGTGCATCATTCCTTTAAACACTTCACCTTAGCTTTAATTCGACCTGTTTGTGCCAAAATAGAGCAAGCCAAGACCTCATGCGCATCAATTTGGTGCAGCACCACGCCGTCAACTCACACCTTGTTTAATATTCAATGAGTTACATTTGGCTTAGTGCTTGCAAGTGTATGTTCATAATCATAAATACATTGAGGTTCTGACCATGCAAGACACTCTAACAATCGTTCTGGCCGGCGGTGTTGGCTCTCGGCTTTCCCCTCTCACCGATAACCGTGCAAAACCTGCGGTACCCTTTGGTGGTAAATATCGAATCATAGATTTCACTCTCGCGAACTGCTTACACTCTGGGCTACGACAAATTTTAGTGCTGACTCAGTACAAATCTCACTCTTTGCAAAAGCATTTGAGAGATGGTTGGTCGGTGCTTAACCCCGAGCTCGGCGAATACATCACCAATGTTCCCCCACAAATGCGCACCGGTGACAGCTGGTATAGCGGCACTGCCGATGCGATTTATCAAAATTTGTATTTGCTGTCTCGCAGTGAAGCCAAGCATGTGGTGGTGTTATCCGGCGACCATATCTATCGCATGGATTACGCGCCAATGCTCAAGCAACACAAAAAGAACGAGGCTGACTTAACGGTAGCGTGTATGGAAGTATCGATTGATGAAGCCAAAGAGTTTGGTGTGATGGAGATAGACGAATCCCTGCAGATCAATAACTTTACCGAGAAGCCACGTTACCCTGCGAGTGTACCCGGTAGGCCAACCCGAAGCATGGCTTCAATGGGGATATACATCTTTGATAAGGAAGTCCTGACTCAAGCACTACTGACGGATGCAAAAGACCCGAGTTCAAGCCACGATTTTGGTAAAGACATCATTCCTAAGTTAGTCGGAAACAACAGTGTTTATGCCTATAAGTTTGGAGATACAGAAGGCCGAGTTACTCAAGACGCCTATTGGAGAGATGTTGGAACCCTAGACTCCTATTACCAAGCCAATATGGACTTGCTAAAACCAGTTTCCCCTATCGATTTATATCAGCCTGATTGGGCAATCCGTACCTACGAACCGCAACTGCCACCAGCACGAACCGTCGCTTCTGTAGAAGGGAACCAAGGGATATTTATCAACTCGATGATAGCGAACGGGGTTGTAATTGAAGGCGGGTCTGCGCAAAACTCTATCTTCTTTCCTAAAGTAAAAGTCAGCAATGCCGCGATTGTGATTGATAGTATTCTGTTTGAAGATGTTGAAATAGGAAAAAACTGCCATATCCAAAACTGCATCATCGATAAGAACGTTAAGGTGCCTGATGATACTCAAATAGGCATTAATAGCAGGGACGATGCCGAGCGATTTCATGTTTCAAAACAAGGTGTAATCGTAGTGCCATCGTCTTACAAATTCAGTTAATACACGCCTATGATGAAACTAGATTTCTCAATCCAAAGGCAGCTCTGCGTTGCCTTATTTATGTCTAACTTAACGGCTCACTAGCCCTTGTGGAATGAAAGGATGAGTGCCGTCCATCATATAATAGTCAGCGGTGATTTGTAGATTTAGCACTAGAATATATATTTGGATTGATGCTTTATTTGGGTGATAAAAACTAAGAAAGGAAGGTAGGTTAGAGCAATTCATCAAGAATGAAGTATTTTTGAACATGTCTTTAAAACACGAAACATAATATGCGTTCAGTTAATCGGACTTTCAAGGGAGCAAGGATAGATTATTTGATAACACTGAAGTCAATCACACATGTATGCTTTCGCTGTTGGTTAAACTATCCGATGTTTGCTACGTTTAAGTGACACAGTCATTGGAAAGGTATGATTTATGAAAATAAATGTTCAAACACATCATGTATCAATTAACGACGAGTCACGCAAAGACATCGAAGGAAAATTCGAGAAGATATCTAACCATTTCCCATCACTGATTAGCTGCGACATCATCATTACAAAAGAGCACAGCAAGCATCAGGTTGAAGTGTTCACCAACTACGAAGGCGTACGTGTATCGGCAAAAGCTACTGGAGACGTTATGTACCCAGCAATCGCTTCAGCACTCAAGAAACTTGAAACAGGCCTGAGTAACCGTAAGGGACAATTGAAAGCAGACCTGCATGAGAAGCCAACAAGTACGAAGCCAGAAATTGCTTCAGATATCATCCAAGAGATGAAATTGGTATAACTCTATAAGTAGAAGCGACCTAACTAATAGAAGTGCATAAACCAACAGAAGCGCATTAACTAATAGAAGCGCACTAAGGTTTTCAAAGCCAGCACATGTTGCTGGCTTTTTCGATCTATGGCCCCAAACGACCTTTCCGTAACTTTGATTTTATCGATAAAAAGTCTAGTCACCCCATTCTTTCCCCACTCTAAAATCACCATCACTTTTAACAATCTTAAGTCACTGGTTGCTATAACAATAACAGATAGTATTTGGTACAGTTATAAACAGTAATAGAGACAATAAAGGATATTTATTATGAGAAAAATCGCGCTACTTCTATTTCTATCCACTCAAATTATGGCTTGTACAGAAGTCGGAAGTGAAGCTTGGTGTACTGATATGAAAGAGAAACCTAAAGGTGACTGGACGGCTAATGAAGCTGGTGACTTTGCCAAGCATTGTATTTTCTAAACATACCGCAGCGTTCATTAACGATACAGATCGAAAGGCGTTTAACGACAAACTGATCACTCTATATAGCACTAAAAATCGAATAAGTGAGTTTAAGGATGGAACACCAACTAAGTAATGACTGGAAGCATATCGAATGGGTACTAACCGACGTCGATGATACGCTCACTTGGCAAGGCTCACTTCCTCCAAATACCTTGATTGCGTTGCAAAAGCTAAGAGACAACGGAATCAAAGTGGTCGCAGTTACAGGAGCCTGTGCTGGTTGGTGCGATCATATTGCGCAACTTTGGCCTGTCGATGCCGTGCTTGGAGAAAATGGCGCTTTCTTGCTAGAGAAGCAAGACGGTGCATTACAGCTTTCATCGGAAATTCCGCTAGAACAAGTGCGTCAGAACCAAGCCAAGCTAAAACAACAAGTCGAAACGATCTTGTTGAATTACCCAGACTTATCTCTAACTTTGGACCAACCTTACCGCTTGTGTGAGGTCGCTATTGATATCGGCCAAAACCGTAAGCCTGTTGATCCTGAAATAGTGCAAGAGGTACTTGAGAGAATACATGCTTTAGGCGCATACGCGACGGCCAGCTCGATTCATATTAATGCTTGGTATGGAGAGCACTCAAAGAAAAACGCGGTGCATCTTTTTCTCGCAAATAAAGGCCTATCGATCGAACAGATCCATAACCAAGCCTGTTATGTCGGCGATTCAATGAACGATCAACAAATGTTCGAGTCGTTACCTCTATCCGTTGGCGTGGCTAATATTAAGCATTATTGGGATAAGCTAGATCATCACCCAAGTACGGTGATGTCGCAGCCGGGTGGCTATGGGTTTGCAGAATTTGTGGATGCGCTATTGGCAGTTAAAAGCTAGACACTTAAAAGCGAATCACGCCCTTCTAATCAGATCTCAGGTCACTCTTTAGACATAAAAAAACGACCGCTAGGTAGACCGAAGTACCTAGGGTCGTTTGAGCTTCAAAGTGCTAGATAAGCTCTTAACTTTCACACAACAAACTGTCTATATGAGTTTGTTACGGATATGGATCACTACGGCTTCAGCAATAATAACCACCGCAAAGATACTCACTAATACCATCGACACTTTTTGCCATTCAAACAAATTCTGCGCATCGTTGAGCACCACACCAATACCACCAGCGCCTACCAAACCCAATACCGCAGATTCACGCACATTGATATCCCACCGGAACAATACAATTGAGTAAAATGCGGGCATCACTTGTGGCCAATAACCTTTAAGCAAGATACTCATCCACGAAGCACCTGTTGTGCGCAAAGCTTCAATAGGCCCCATATTCACTTCAGCAATAGCTTCCGCTAACAGCTTCCCTACAAAGCCGATACTGCGAATGGCGATCGCCATGATACCTGCGAGAACACCGGGGCCAAACAGTGCGATAAACAACAGTGCCCAAACCAACGAATTCACTGAGCGTGAAGACACGAGAAAGAATTGAGCAACCCAGTTCAACGCTTTATTCGGGGTAATGTTTGGCGCATTCAATAACGCTAACGGAATTGCAAATACCAAGGTAAATAAAGTACCTAACGTTGCGATGTGAAGTGTTTCAATCATCGCTGCGTGGATCGATTCGGGATAGAAGGCATAGTCCATTGGCACCATGCGCTCAAACATATCAGCAAACTGCGCTGGCGCGTCGTATAAGAACTCAGGAATCACTTCCACCGTTTGCCAAGACCAAACAATGGCACACACTAAGCTGAGGTAAACGGCAAACCGAGCCACGCGTTCGTTGGGTGTAAAGCGTTGCCACTCTCTATCGATAGATGCAGTTGTCATTAGAAGATTCTCCTAACAATGTTGGAAAGAAATTCACCGACAAGAATCAGTGCGATAATGGTGAGCAAAATAGCGGCGACAAAGTCGTAATCAAAACGCTGGAATGCCGAGAACAGCGTACCGCCAAGGCCCCCCGCCCCCACGATACCCACCATGGTGGAATTACGTAAATTCGAGTCCAGCTGGTAGCTAGCAAAACCAATAAAACGCGTGAAAACCTGCGGCATCACCGCATATAAAATGACACTGATGAAACTCGCGCCTGTTGCCTTAATCGCTTCAACTGGTTTAAAAGAAATTTCTTCAATCGCTTCTGCAAACAGCTTGGCGATGAAGCCAATTGATGCGAATACCAAAGTCAAGATCCCGGCCAAGGCACCAAAGCCCACCGCTTTCACGAATAGAATTGCAATGATCACTGGATGAAAAGAGCGACATAGCGCAATAAAGCAGCGTATTGGCGTCGACACGATTGAAGGCATCATGTTTCTCGCGGCTAACAAGCCTAAAAATAGTGAAATGACGATACCAAAGAAGCTTGAGATAATCGCAATCTGCAAGCTCTCTGCTAAACCGCTCAATAGTAAGCTGGTACGCGAAAAGTCAGGCGGAAACATTCGAGATAGTAGCCGTTCACTTTCACCAAAGCCGATGATCAAACGATCAAACGTCAGCCCTAATGTCGAAAAGCTATAGAACAGGTAAGCAATAATGCCAGCGATGATCGCACGGTTCGTCCATGACACTTTAAATGGGTTTTCATGGTTCGCTGGCGATGTGCTTGATGAAACGCTTGGCGACGAACCTGGGTTTAATCCAGCCATGACTCACCCCCGTAAATGATTTTTAGATCTTCTTCTGAGATCCCTTCAGGGCTACCGTCATAATGTACTTTACCGTTACACATACCGATGATGCGCTTGGCATAACGCTTGGCCAAGTTCACATCGTGGATGTTAACCAACACGGGAATGTTTTTCTGTTCTGCGAATGTCTCCATCAACTCCATGATCTCAACCGCGGTTTTCGGGTCGAGTGATGAAGTCGGTTCATCCGCCAATAAGATATATGGGTCTTGCATAACGGCGCGAGCGATACCGACACGCTGTCTTTGCCCACCCGACAAACTGTCGGCACGTTGGTTAGCAAAGTCTTGCAGGCCAACAAATTCAAGTAACTCGAACGCTTTGGCGAGGTCTTGCGCAGAGTAGTTGCGACGCCATGCGTTCCAAGCGGTCATGTAACCCAAACGGCCGCTCAATACGTTCTCGATAACCGTTAAACGTTCGACAAGGTTATATTCTTGGAACACCATGCCGATATGTCGACGCTGTTTACGTAGTGCTTGGCCTTTTAATTGAGTCAGATCTGCGCCATCAAAAATGATCTCACCTTGGCTTGGATCGTTGAGACGGTTGATACAGCGCAGAAGCGTACTTTTACCGGTACCGGATGGGCCAATGATCGCGATGATACCTGGCTCATCGATATCAATATTAATGCCTTTAAGGATTGGCTTGCCTGCCACGTATTCGTGGAAAAGGTTGTTTATCTTTATTCCTTCATAGCTTGCTACGGCCATACTGCATTTCCTTTTGCGAATTTTCGAATGATCTATGCCCTACCCGCGAGGGCATAGATATTTAGTTGAAGTAGGTATTTTTAAAGGGCTAAGTCTTTCTAAAACTTAGCCTTCCAACAGAGCTAAGAACTAGCCGTTGTTTGCTTGTTTTGCTAGCTCAGCGGCTTTTTTCTTCGCGCGTTTAGCCGCATCTTTTTCAGCGAGTTTCTTAAGGCCAGCTTTTGTGTAAGCCGTACCTGTCGCGTGGGCGATATCACGAATCACGTCCCACTCTTCTTTGTAGCTGATTGGTGAGAAGCGGTCTGCACCTTTGAATGATGCGCTCATCTCTGGAGTAAAGCGGTAGCTAAAGAAAGCCTCGTTGATCTTCTCAACCAATTCTGGTTTTAGGTTGTAAGCATACCCAAATGCAGACGTTGGGAAGCGTGGGCTACGGTAGATGATCTTCAGTTCAGAATCGTCAACACGACCTGCTGCTACCATACGATCGTAAACATCCGATGCCACAGGTGCTGCGTCATAATCTCCGTTGAAAACGCCTAAAATAGATTGGTCATGTTTACCTGAGTAAAGCACTTTGTAATCTTCATCTGGCACTAGGCCTTTCGCTGGGAATAACGCACGTGGAGCTAGGTTGCCAGAGTTGGAAGATGCAGAAGTGTGTGCAACCTTTTTGCCTTTCAGATCAGTCATTGTATTGATGCCGCTGTCTTTACGTACAATCGTGATTAGGTTGTAGCCTTGGAAGCCAGACTCATCGCCCTTCACCGCAATTGGAACGTAACCTGCTAGGTTAACGGCGTAGCCTGTTGGGCCCGTAGAGAAACCCGCAACGTGTAGTCGACCAGAGCGCATCGCTTCTACTTGTGCAGAGTTTGAGTGCACTGTGTAATAGATTACTCGCTTACCCGTAATTTTGCTTAGGTGAGCTTGAAAATCCGCGAACGCATCTTTGTACAACGCAGGGTCTTCTACCGGTGTGTAAGTAAACACAAGCGTACTTGGGTCGTTCCACTCATCTGGATTCTTTGGTGAATCGGCAACCAAATCTTGGTTTTCATCACAGTATCGATCGTCTAACACACCACGGCTAGAGCAGTCGCTTGCCATAGCCATTGAAGGAAGTAGTAATGAGCTAGCGATTAACAGTCCTTTAACACTGATTTTCATATTCAAACCTTACTTTTACTTATTGTTGAAAGTCACCTTCACTATTGCAGCCTTTGTGCCACCTTTTTATATCTTTAATTTCAGTTACTTAAATAAAAACCCAAACTGACTAATATCTTTTGAGTCATAAGTGTCCAACTAAAAATCCATCATTTGGGTCATTTCTGTCCCGTCGATTTCAGTGGTAAAAAAAGAGCCCGAAGGCTCTTTGGTTCACTGCTTTTTCTCTTATTATTCTTTGGCTAAGCGCTCTCTATACAAACGCTATAATTAGCGACGTAACAGCGCTCTAAGAATTGCCTATGCGTCACTGTCCATGCAGTTAGCGTAATAAGTTACTGTTGCAGGCCAATCGCTGAATACACCCATCACACCCACATCTTGTGCCAGCACATCAAGCATTTTCATCATATCGCCATCATTGTTGATGCCGTCTTTCACACTCTTGTAGTACCAACCACCGCCTTGCGCTAGCGGGCCAGAGCGTTCCAGTGTCCAAGCGATAATGTCGAGGTCTGCATCCTTAGCAAGCTTGGCGTAATTAGACGCAACCAGTTCGTTGTTTTCGTCTAAATCAACCAGAGCAAACAGAGGTGGTGCGATGATATTCACACCCGCATCGTGCAGTTCCTTCATGTTCTCAACAGACGCGACAAAGTCCGCTTGTTCGTAAACACGGTCATCAAGATAAACCGCTTGTTTGCCGAACTTCGGCGTCTCATTTATCCAATACTTCACATCATCCAAGTTGAATGACTGCAGGTAAGTCTCAGAAGGCTTGAAGCCCGCCTCTTTCAGTTCATCCACCAACTTCTGCGCATACATCTCTTGGCTAAATCCATTGAAAGGCATATCTACCGCTGCTGACTTCAATTCAGGAGTGACCTTCACGCCGTACTCTTTAAATAGTGCTGCACTTTCTGCGTGTGTCATCAGTGTGCCACTTTGGCTGTAAAGATCCGTTCTCCAACCTGGAGTGCCATTCATGTACTCTTCAACCGTGATGGCTTTTGGGTTCGCCCCATCCATTTTACCTTTGAGCGTCTTAAACTCAGCCAGCGTGAAATCAGAAGTACGGCACTCAACTTGAGCATCTTCACCTGTCGCTGGATTAGCTGGTGTAAAAGGGGTTGAGCACTTCTTAGCAAGATCTGGGTGCGCTAATACATCGGTCGTGGTGTGCAGATCACTTTGCGAGTGACGACATACCAACGCCTTATCTTTGGTGAAGGTCACATCACATTCGACAACGCCTGCGCCCATTTGAATCGCCGCTAAATAAGATTCCTTAGTGTGCTCAGGAAACTGCATCGCAGCTCCGCGATGCCCAATAGAAAAATCACTACGATGAAAAGGTCCTTCGCTACAACTGAGCAGCTTGGTTTTCAAAGGGCTCTCATCCATATTGTTGACTAAAAAGAGGGGACGAGGTCCTAAGTTTGCTGGTTCTGCAGCGGCCCATGCCGTTATTGAACTCATACCGAGTATCAGAGCAATCGAACCTTTCAGTATTTGCTTCATGTTTGTATCTCCTTGCAACAAGCAATTATTTTTCTAATGTCCTTTGTTCGATCATTCAGTGTTGGATAGCTGTCATATATAGATAGCTGTCATATGTTTTTTGACTCAACACCGAATAACCTCATGTGGACTGACGCCACAATGTAGGGATTGCACGCTTTGTGCCAGATGTTAAAGCTCTTTTATTACAATCACTTGAAACAGTTAGCCATTCGACTAAAAACCAAATGGGTCATTGTTGTCTTGTGCTTTTACTAGGCGAATTAATGAACCAGCTAGACCTTGAAACTCTCTTTATCCAATTGGTGTTTTTTCATTTTTCGATAAAGGGTTTTACGCGGTAAATTCAGCTTACTTGATACCTCGTTAATGTTGCCTGCGCTTTCTATTAGCGCTTCCGTCAATACATTTCTTTCGTACTGCTCCATCTGCTTTTCAAAAGCGAAATCTTCTCCGGCCGCTTCACAAATTGGTGATTGAAGATCGAAGCCATCACCGACGATACCTAACACAAATCGATCAGCGACATTACGCAGTTCACGCACATTACCCGGCCATTCATGTCGGCATAGCTGCTGAATTTGTTCCGGGTAAATCGTCGATGGGCGCGTTTTGTATTTGTGGCTCGCTTGAATCACAAAGTGGCGAAACAGCACCTGAATATCTTCTTTCCTTTGGCGCAGTGCCGGAAGGTTTAAGCTCGCAATGTTAAGGCGATAAAAGAGATCGGCTCTGAATTCCCCAGACTCACTCAAGCTCGCGAGATCAGCTTTACTAGCGGCTACCACGACGATGTCGACAGGTATCAACTCGTTACCACCAACACGCTCAATCATTCGCTCTTGAATCACCCGTAGCAGTTTGATTTGCACCGCAATCGGCATGCTCTCAATTTCATCGAGAAACAGAGTACCGCCATTGGCTTGTTCTATTTTGCCAATACGCTTCTTATTCGCGCTAGTAAAGGAACCCGCTTCATGACCAAACAACTCACTTTCAATAATGCTCTCTGTCATGCCACCACAGTTAATCGCGACAAATGGCTTAGCCTTACGACGGCTAAATTGATGCAACGCGCGAGCTATCACCTCTTTGCCCGTTCCCGTTTCTCCGTTGATGATGGTATCGACGCCAGTATGCGCCAAAGCGAGTACTTGTTTACGTATGGTATCCATCATTTTTGATTGGCCGATAACCACAGATTCAATCGGTAACTCCTCTTGCTCATCGCCGTCCGAGGGGAAAGGACAATTATGCTGACATTGTGTCAACGCGAGATCGAGCTTTTCCACCAGTTCGCTGGCATTGAGCGGTTTTTCTAGGAAGTCGAAAGCACCTAGCTTCATCGCTTCGATAGCCATCGGAATATCACCGTGTCCACTCATCAACAGAACAGGAACATTGCCCGCTCGGTGTTGAATTGAACTTAACAGAGTCAGTCCATCCACTTGTGGCATTCGTACATCACACAATACAACCGACTGACTGTTTGCTTTGAGCGATTTAAGACCAAGGTTAGGGTCAGTAAAGGTAGTCACGCTAAACCCTTCTAGCTCTAACATTTCACTCACAGCCTCGACAACATCGATTTCATCGTCGATAAGAACTATGTGTTTATCTGAATTCATGAGTCTGTACCTTTTAGTAAAGTGACGACAAAAGTGGTACCTTGGTGTTCAACCGATTCCACGTGAATTGAGCCACCAAAGTCTTTAATTATGTTGTATGCGATAGATAAACCGAGTCCAAGTCCCTTACCTGTTGTCTTGCGGGTATAAAATGGGTCAAACAGATACGGAATATCCTCTTCAGAGATACCTGAGCCGTTGTCATTAACTGAGAGCTGAATAGTATGTGAGAGCTCGTGCGTAGAGATTCTGAGTTGAGGTTGCTCTTTGTGTTCAACGGCATCCAAAGCGTTACTGATCAAATTAACCAATACCTGCTCTAAGCGAATACTGTTGGCTCGAACCATCAGGCAACTCTGTGGTGAATACTCAATAGACACCTTGGTCTGCCTGGTTTCAAACAGATCAATCGCATCACCAATCACCTTTTCTAATTCAACATTATCGATCTTGCCATCGCTCTTACGAGAAAAGGCTTTCAAGTGACGAGTAATCGCTACTACTTTCTCTAACAGCACTTCTATTTTCTTCAGGTTATCTTGCGCTCGTTCTGGCCTTTGCTTGTCGATCCAAAGCTGCGCACTACGAACGTGACTATTTACAGCTGTCAGAGGTTGATTGATCTCGTGCGTGATCCCGACACTTAGTTGTCCCAATGCCGCCAATTTACCCGCTTGGATCAGCTCATCTTGGGTCACTCGCAATTTGGCTTCGGCTAAGGTGCGCTCTTCAACCTCAGCCTCCAGCTTACGGTTAGTTTGCTTAACGATTTTGGCCGTGGTTTGAAATACCTTCAGGTACTTGGCCATTTGCGTCACTTCGTCTTTACCACGAATAGATACTTCGGTATCTAAATGGCCGGTAGAAATCGCAAACATGTTGTCTTTAAGCTGTAAAAGCCTTTCCAAAATACTCTTACGCACGTAGAACCATGAAATGGCAGCGGCAGCCAACACGCTAAATAGAGAAAGGAAGAGAGAAAGACGCTGATTAGATTGCAAAGATTGCTGCGCCTGCTGAATCGATTGGTCAATATTGCTATTCACCTTGCTGGTGTTGCTTTCGATCTGCACGGTTAATTGGTTCAAATGCTCACGGCTGTTTTGCAGGAAGTATTGCTCTTGATAAAGATGATCGAGCGCTTTGTTTTTCATCCCATACAAGCTGCTATCGCTTGAGGCAAGGTTATAAATCACCGTGAGTTGATGATCTAATTGAGGAAAATTACTTCTTAAATCACCACTGACCCAGAGCTTCCACCACTCTTCTCCTACCTGCTCGAGTCGGTAACTGGTGTAATCCAGTTCATTAAAACTGGAATCGTTATACAGCTTTTCGACCAAGCCTAATTGGTAATAAAGCAAAGACTTGAGCTGTGTGTACTGGATTTGATCTTTGGCAGACTCAGGTAGGCTATCAAGTGAATCACTGGCCTGTTGCAGTAGCGGGTAAAAACCTTCTAGCAAATTACGAAGCTCTTGATTGAGCTGTTCTGACTCAATTTCACTTTGATACAACAAGCTAAGGCTGTTGTTAACTTGGGCGATCAGATCTTTAAAATAGGAGTGATAATCCGGGAACTGAACCATAACGCTATTCATCACGGAAATAGCGTCTTCGATTTTTAGCATCGCCTGTTTGCGCTCTAAATTCGATTCAGCGTCACTGAGCTGAGAAGACGTTGTAATAATCACTCGCACCATATCATTAAGGCGTGCGGCATTATCTAAGGCCGGGATTTCACTCTCCTTTAGCTCAACAAGACGTTGGTTTAAATCATCGAAAGTAAAGCTGGAGACAACCGAGAGGAAGATAGTGGTCATCGATAACATGGCTAACGCAAGTACTAAGCGCAGCTCAATACCTTTCCAACCAAACCACTTACGACGTGGGATTTTGATCGAGAACGGGCGCTCGAAACTATCCTTATTTTCTACAACCTCGGAGACATGACTACTCACTCGCCCCACCTTCTTCTCATCAATTAATCAACAGGAACTGTCAATGATTCAATTAGTTAGGGTGTGAGCCTTACTTAGGTTTGCATCGAATAGCTTTAGTGAAGCTATTAAATGAAGAGTAATCATTAACATTTCACATAAGATATCATAACAATTGTTTTATAAAGCTTGAGCTGTCTGTTTTGCGATAATAGAAAGTGACCGCACCGACAGAAACGTGATTACTTTATCAATACGCCCGTAAATTATACGAATAGCGCGCCCAATCAAGCAGTAAAAACTTTCGATTATTTAATAAGTTAAGGACTAGAGATCTAAAAAAATCGCACAAGCTTTCACTCATGCGATTTCATTTATGTCATGCCCATCGACTAACCCGAAGCTCAACGAACTTAGAGAATAATCATCCCATCGCGATAAGTCAGTGCTGGCGACACGTCTTGGCCGAGCAATACAGGGCCATCAAGGTCGACAATTTCAGATTGAACAGCAATAGGCAGCGCTGCACGCATCGCCAACGATGTACCAAGCATACAACCAGACATCAGAGTAAAGCCGAGCCTTTGAGCTTCTTCTGCAAGCGCCAAGGCCTCTGTTAAACCACCGGTTTTATCAAGCTTGATATTGACCATTTCATACTTGCCCAACAACGATGAGAGCTGTGAGGTAGTATGACAACTTTCATCGGCACACAATGGTATCGGGTGCTTGATGTGCGCCAGTGAGGCATCGTGCTGTTGGGGTAACGGCTGCTCGATCATCGCAATATCAAATTCTGTCAGTTGATTAAACAACTCTTCGAGGTTAAGCCCTGTCCACGCTTCATTAGCATCCAGTACAATCTGAACATCGGGTGCCGCTTCTCTCACAGCGCGAACACGTTCTACCACCTGCTCTCCATCAAGCTTCACTTTTAAGAGTTTCGCTCCATTTGCGACATAGTCTCGAGCCTGAGTCGCCATCGCTTCTGGAGTGCCAATCGAGACGGTCATTGCTGTCACGATTTGATTCGGTAACTCAAACAGGCTATTTGGGAAGACATGGTCATGTTGTTTGGCTTCAAGCTCCCAAAGCGCACAATCGACCGCATTTCGCGCTGCCCCTCCGGTCAATAAAGACTGAAGGTGATCTCTTAGCTCTGCCGGATCGGTAACGCCTCGTTCAAACATGGCTTCAAGTGCGCTAGTTGCTTGTTGGATTTGCGCTAACACAGACTCCGATGACTCGCCGTATCGTGGGTAAGGGGTGCACTCTCCCTGAGCTTGTTTGCCATCATGTTCAATATAAACACGAACAACGTGACACTCAGTTCGGCTGCCACGAGAGATGCGAAAAGCCGTTTGCATCGCGATAGTAATGGGTTCTGCTGTAATCTTCATAATTTCACTCGATTGATGTTTGCTTTAACAAATGAAAACGTAGAAATGATGAAAGCGTTATAATGAATGTCGCAAATGATCAGTAATGTGTCGTACACCAAAACGCACAGGGTCCGTCACGGGCACTTGATAGAGTGTGGTCCATTCTTGGCATAATGTCTCAGCATCTTCAATGCTAATCGCCGACGTGTTCAAACAGATACCCACCAGCGTCGCGTCTGGGTTGGTCAGTCGCGCCGCTTGTAAGTTGGCTTCAATCGTCTGTTCTATGCTTGGCAATTGAGCATGAGGAAGGTTACGAATATGTGGTCGCCCGACTTCATGGCACAACACTAAGGCATCGGCTTGTGCGCCATGTAAAAGACCCAAACTCACGCCTGCAAACGAAGGGTTGAACAAAGAACCTTGCCCTTCAATGATGTCCCATTCGTGGTCGGTAAAATCGGGGCTAATCGCTTCAACCGCACCAGAAATAAAATCCGCAACCACAGCATCAATCGAAATACCGCCGCCTTCAATCAAGATCCCCGTCTGCCCTGTCGCTTTGAACTGAGCGGATGTACCTGACTCTTTAAGGGACTTTTCGATAGCTAAAGCTGAAAACATTTTGCCGACTGAACAATCTGTTCCGACAGTAAGTAGGCGCTTACCTTGACGAGGCTTACCGTTACCAACCTTTAGATCACCATCAAAATGGCGTACATCATGAAGCTTAGTCAATCCTCGCTGTTGCATGTCAGCAAGCGGTGAAAATTCACTCAAGCGTTGGTGCATGCCGGATGCAATCTCAAATCCCATTTCCGCAGCTGCCATAATGGTTGACTGCCAAGAATCAGGAATAACGCCACCTGGGTTTGCTGTGCCAATGACTAACGTTTTCGCGCCCTGTGCTTGCGCCTCTTGTAAGGTTATATCCGTTAAACCAATAGAAACCGTATTGCCTGTTAAACGCAGTTGGCCGAGGCAGATTTCTGGTCGCCATTGATGAATACCGCGAGCGGTTTTTGCAGCGAGTGGGTCAGTAACATCCCCAAGAAAAAGAAGGTAAGGTTGAGCGATAGACATGAGCATTCCTAATTAATAAGTCCTTGTATGAATTTACTTTAATTAAGAACTTCGAAGGTGCCGAATGCTTATTTATCGAATGTCTATAACGCAAGGTTATAGGTGAAAAGTTAAGTAATGCTCAAAAAGTGAGGAGTTAGAAAGAGCACTGTAATGCTGAAATGAACTGCTTAACCGCAATCGACTGTGGCGAGTGTTCCGCAAACAAAATCGAAACCGAGAATTGTATGTCTGGCTTCAGTGGCAACATGCAAACCGCTTCATCATCTTGGTATTGAGCGGCCGTCCACGGATCCACAATTGCAAGCCCCGCTTGGTGCTTCACCAGTTCCGCAGCTGCACTGTAACCACGAACGGATATCGGATGATGATAATGCTCATCTCGCGCTATCAAGCTTTGATGCAGCAGCAAACCCAGCGGATCTCGACTATCAAGCCCGATGATTGGCAGCGGAGAATTGATCAGATCATCCAGGGTCAATTCAGTGGGTAAATGATCAACTCGATCTGATGGAACCAGAACCTTCAGTGATTGGGTCAATAACGTTTCAGCCAATACCGCCGGCGGCGCTTCATCCCCAAACGCAATAGCAATATCTAACTCATGCTTTAATAGCCCAGCACACAGTTCGTCACGGTTGGCTGTTAGTAACTCAAAAGAGAGTTCTTGCTCACGAGACATTTGGGCGATCACTGGTGTCAATAATTTGGTCGCCAGAATCGGTGGCGCACCAATACGTAAATGCTGATGGCCTTGCTTGACTTTGTTGGTCAAAGAACGAAATTGACCCAGCTGTTGGTAGACCTTCTCCGCTTCCGGTAACAAAGTTTTCGCTTCAACCGTTGGTACTAAGCGCCCTTTAACTCTTTCAAATAAACCAAACCCGAGTTGTTGCTCTGTGTGCGCCAGAATACGCGTCACGTTAGGTTGTGACACATGCAGATTACGTGCGGCTCCAGATACGGTGCCGGTTTGCATGATGGCGTAAAAGACTTCCAGTTGTCTTAGATTCACATTGATGTCCTTATGGTTCAACGAGCAAGCTCAAGTTTGGGTTGTTGTATTAGCAAAGTTGTTATCTATAAAGTTGTCTATCTATATAGCTGCCTGTGTGGTGCTATTAAACTGAGCAAGTAACCCTTTAATATGAGGTTTGAAAGGTTAAGACAAGTGCGTAACTGCTGCAGTTCTTTAAGGGAAGATAACCTCTCTAGTAAAGTATAAAGAGAGTGGTTTCTCCGATTGCTTACAGGATAGATATTACAGGATAGGTAACACGACAAGAAGAGATTTACTTTTCTTTGATTAGCAGATGATTACGGTTATCGCGGCTTTTTTTAATAAGCTCGTTGCTTTCGTCCATTTCTTCTGACTTTGCAAGACGATCATAAAGCAGAACATTCACTGTTGCTGCCAAATTCATGCAGCCAACCGTTGGCACATAAACAACATGATCCGCTCTATCAGCGACATCTTGAGAAATAGACCCGTCTTCCGGGCCAAAAATATAGATAGCATTTTCTGGATGTTTAAAACGCGGAAGCGGTGTTGCACCTTCTGCAAGTTCTACACACACAATTTGGGTTTCAAGCTCAAGGTTATCTAAAAATGACTCCACGCCAGTAAGCGGGATCGTACGCGCTGCACTCTTAGTATCAGTGTGGAATTTCGCGGCTTTTTCGTAGCGTTGCCCTGTGTATTTAACTTCATCGACTTGGTAACAACCCGCCGCGCGCATAACAGCACCAACATTCGTCGGGCTCTTTGGGTTAGTTAGACCAATAGTCACATGGCTTTTGTTCATGAATTTTCTCACTTAACGAATAGGCATAGCAGGGTGCTACAAAGCGTCGCATTCTAACAAAGCAATGTCTAATGCAAAAGCATATAAACAACCAGATAACGACGTGCACTGACCCTGATTACATAGGCCTCACGAGCAGAAAACAGAACCACCTTCATATTTACAAAACAAATGTTATTTAGGATAGCAATTAAACAACAAGTTCATTTACATTTTTAATTCACATTAATAATCTGTTGAAAACTGCATTGGACAATCGCACAGGAAGCGTGACATGACCCTAACCATCAAAAATCGCCTTTATATTCTCTCTTTCATTCCGTTGCTACTAATGGCAATTGGCATGATGAGCGTGACGTATATGAAGAGCACCGAGCTAACCGAACAGCAAGTAGAATCGACGCGTAGCAATATGATGGCGATGAAAGAAAAGGAACTCAAAGCATATCTACAAATGGCCTACTCTTCGATCAGTCCATTCTTGGATAGAGGTGCAACGCTAGAAGAAGCCTTACCAACATTGAGAACCTTAGAATATGGCGAGTCTGGCTATATTTTTGGTTATGACTCGAAAGGTGTCCGAGTCGTGGTTGGGCAAAGTGAAGATGGAATTGGTAACAACTACTACGATCTGCAAGATAAGCAAGGTAACTACTTAATCCGCGACCTCATCAAGAACGCTAAATTGGGAGAGTTCACAACTTACTATTTCCCTAAACCAGGTCAATCTGTCGCGTTACCAAAATTAAGCTACTCAGTATTTGTTCCACAGTGGGATTTGATGTTGGGTACTGGCTTCTACACTGATGACATCGACGCTGTTATTGCCGAGATGAAAGAAAGCTCCAATGCTGCGCTACAAAGCTCATTGACTGCTATCGCAATGTTCTGTGGTTTGATTGCCCTTGTTGTCGCCGTATTCGCTGTTGCTGTGAATAGAACGATCATGCAACCCCTAGAGCAGTTTGATCGTTCGATTAGCGCGTTTGCGAGTGGCGAAGCCGATTTAACCGCTCGAATGGAGGCGTTCAAAGCACCGGAATTCACCAGGCTTAGCGAAAACTTCAATGCCTTCGTTGCCAGTCTACAAACTATTATTCGCAGCGTAAGTGATGTGGGTCAGCAGGTCGTATCAGAGACCACCAGCATGTCTTCTCGCGCCGCTCAGGTCGATGAGATTGCTACTGGCCAACGTGAAGAAACAGAACAAGTCGCAACAGCAATGACAGAGATGACCACTACCGCACAAGAGATCTCTGGTAATGCAAGTCAGGCTGCGGATTCTGCAAAACAAGCGGAAAACAACGCCAAAGAAGCTCAACAGATTGTCAATGCTGCTGCAAACTCGGTAGCTGGCCTCGCGAGCGAAGTATCAGAAGCGAACACAGTGGTATCTCGTTTAGAAGGCGATGTACAGAATATCTCGTCTTCACTGGCGGTAATCCAAGACATCGCCGAGCAAACCAACCTACTAGCATTAAATGCCGCGATTGAAGCCGCACGTGCCGGTGAGCAAGGACGTGGGTTTGCCGTAGTTGCCGATGAGGTTCGTAAACTTGCAAGCCGAACTCAAGAAAGTACGGGCGACATCCACAAAATGATCCAACAACTAAAAGCCGCTTCAGATGCTGCTGTAAAAGCGATGGATTCGAGCCAAAATCGCAGTGCTCAAACGGTGGAAGAAGCAAATGCTGCGGCTGCAGCTCTGGCGAAAATTCAAGCGTCGATAGATACCATCATGGACATGAATTCGCTTATTGCAACAGCGACAGAACAACAGAACATTGTTGGCCAAGAGATATCTCAACGTATTGTTGTGATTTCCGACCAAAGCTCGCAATCGGCGGAACTCGCGAATCAAAACCGTACTGGTAGCCAAAACCTCAATAGTCGTGCAAATGAGCTGTATCACTTGGTGGATCGCTTCACCGTCTAATTTAAGCCTGTACACAGTACTTTGATGTTTAAAGGTGTCTCGCATTAACTAAGTATTGGGCTTCAGAATCTCTATTCTGAAGCCCAATTTTGGTTTAATGATGCATTAATACAAAGAAGCCATTCAAATAGAGCCAATATTCTGTACTTACTCAAAGACAGCTCGGTTCATACCATTAACCCAATTGCTCGAAAAGAAACTCCACTAACAGGCGAACCTTTGAAGACAAATTGCGGTTCTGCGGATAAAGCGCCCAAATCCCCTCTTTATCGTCTCGATAATCAGACAGCACTTCAACCAACTCTCCCGACTCTAGATCTTCGCTTACGTAATATTCAGGTAATTGAACCAAGCCAATGCTCTGCTTCGCTGCATCCAGCAATGCGAGACCACTGTTGCACTTAATACGCCCATTGACACGAACAGAACGAGGGCGACCGTTTTCTTTGAAACGCCAATGTTCAAAACCACCCACCAAACATTGATGATTAGTCAATTCCGAGAGCGTATGTGGTTCTCCAGAGCGTTCAATATATTTGGGGCTAGCACAAACATAAAGTTGTCGCTGTGAGAGCTTCTTTGCTACCAGGCTAGAGTCCTCTAAGCGACCTAAGCGAATCGCTACATCAACACCTGAGTCGATAAGATCAAGCTTTTGGTTGGTTAACATCAGATCTAATTCTACCTGTGGGTAGAGCTTTAAGAATTGATGAAGAATTGGGGCAAGTTGACGTTCCCCATAGGTCACAGGAGCGGTGACCTTCAGCAGACCTTTTGGTGTAGATTGCATCTGTGTAACCGCAAGTTCTGCAATTTCTAAACCTTCAACTAACAACTTACATTGTTGATAGTAAAGCTGGCCAGCTTCTGTCAAAGAGACTTTGCGCGTGGTTCGGTTTAATAATTTAACCGCGAGACGCTCTTCAAGGTTCGCGACTCTACGACTTATTTGAGCCACTGACGTTGCAAGCTTCTGCGCCGCACTGGTAAAACTTTCACGTTCTGCCACTGCAACAAACTCACTTACCCCTTCCCAATTGGCCATACCTTTATTTACCCTATACTGAACAATGGTTACCCAGACAGTGTATTGAAGTTACAAATCAGTGTCACCATGCTCGATAGGTTATGTGCATAGAGATACCGACTACAACCATTAAAAACCAATCCCCCTAAACGCCCCATAGACATCACCGTCAGCTCAATACTGTATCCGAAGACCCATTGCATGATCAGCAACATGACTTGCTAAAGCCACTTTCAAAACCTTAGCACTCATGGCCCCCCTGTATCGACTGCCGAATGTTTAAGCAAGGGGCAACTTGAAAAAGATAAAACCAAAGGAAATATTGTACTTATTTACCACAGATATGCTCAAATACTGGAGAAGTCATAGAAATAGAACCATAATGTACGGCTCAAAAGTAAATAGGTATAAACATGAAAATTTGTGGTGTTGAAATCAAAGGTAACGACGCAGTCATCTGTCTTCTTTCTCTATCAGATGGTGTATTTAACATCCCTGATTGCCGAGTTTCTAAGGTTGCGATTAGCGACGCAAACGACACACAGAATATGAAAGACTTTCAATTCTCATTTGCAAAGTTAATGGAAGATTACCAAGTAGACAAAGTTGTGATTCGTCAACGCCAAACAAAAGGTAAATTTGCTGGCGGTGGTTTTGGCTTCAAACTAGAAGCAGCAATTCAGTTGATCGATGGACTAGACGTCACTGTTGTGTCACCAACTGACATCAAAGAAAGCCTTAAGCGTAACCCTCTTATGATGAAGTTCAAAGAAACTGGCCTTAAGCAATACCAAGAAGCTCCATTTACAACAGCTTATGCGTGCTTGATGAAGCGCTAATTCTTAGTCGCTAACAAACAACTCACCAGAAAGAGCCTGAATATAATTCAGGCTCTTTTTATTGCTATCAGTCTAATGCAGCTCGTCTTCGCGGTTTCATTAAAACTGGCTTCTTCACTACCAAATATACCGCTGTAGCTGACAAGGCAAACCCCATTGCACCATAGGTGTCAAACGACTCGCCAAAAATAAGCCAAGCTTGAATTGCCGTCGTTGGCGGAACTAAATAAAACACCGATGCTACGCTTGAGGATGCACCATGCTCAACCATATACAACAGCAACAGAATTGCTACGCACGATAGAACAATCACGAGCCAAGCAAGCGTTAGAGTAAACTCCAGAGTCCAGTTCACTTGCATGGTTTCGTAACGCATCGCGAAAGGAAGAAACAAGGCCGCGGCTGCTAGGTATTGCACCATCGCCCCACCCACCATATCAGTCCCCTGACAAAAGCGCTTCTGGTATAAAGTGCCGCAGGTAATGCCAACCAGGGAGACTAAGCACAATAATGTCGCAATGCTTTTTTGATCATCCGATTGCCATTCAATATTCCCCATCAACACTAAGCTAATACCGGCAAAACCAAGCGATAAGCCAAGCCATTGAGCGGCGTTAAAACGCTGTGACGTGCAGCTGACCATGATCAGTGCCGTGAGAATAGGTTGTAAGCCAACAAGTAACGAACTGAGCCCCGCAGGCATGCCAAAATTTATAGCAAAGTACGTTCCACCAAGGTAGAAACCATGAATCAGAATGCCCACCACGCAGGCGTGAAAAAATGCTCGACCACGAGGAATACGACGCTTAAGAAACGCTATCAAAACTAAAAACAGCGCGACATTAGCGACCATCCTAAGTGAAAGTAACGTCGCAGGCTCGGCGTATTCAACACCAAGACGTGCGCCAACAAAGCCTGACGACCACAATATTACAAACACAAACGGAATCATTTTAATCAGCATTACAAACCTCTGGTCAACTCTTCATCAATGCTGTTACCTTAGTTGGGTACAGATAAGTAATAAAGATACAGATATAATACTTTTAATGGTTACAGATTGAGAAAAAAACGAGAGGTGAATGTGTGGACGTAGAACTCAGCAGCAACAAATATCTAGCGACCGAGCAGCACATTAAAGATCAGATAGAGAAAGGCTTGTTTCACCCCGATGACCGATTACCTTCTATTCGCCAACTCAGTGAACAACTTGGAGTAAGTAAAAATACCGTGATTCGAGCCTATCAAGAACTCGAAGCGACAGGCTGGGTTTATTCTGTTCCCAAATCGGGTTATCGCGTCAAAGCACCTAATACCACTAACTGGGATACGCCAAGCCAACCTCAAAAAGTTGATCTATTGTCAGTCACAAAATCTGTACTCTCTCCCCCGAAAGGTCGTTTAAAACTGCTGGCTGGCTCTGCCCATCCCAACATCAACAACCCCGCCATTCGTAGCTTATATGCTGAAATCGGTCGACACAGCCGTTTACAAACCCAATTACCGGGTTATTACCAGTTACCGCCCGGTGACGAGCAATTAGTAAGGCAATTGTTAAAGATCACCCATGATCTAGGCGTACCTGCGGGATCGAAAGAGATTGCGATTACTCATGGTGCGCAACAAGCGATCAGCCTGGCTTTACGGGCATTAACCAAGCCGGGCGACATCGTAGCGGTAGAGTCACCGTGTTACTTCGGCAACTTGCTGCTACTTGAATCACTGGGTTTGCAGGCTCTAGAAATACCAAGCAGTGTTAGCCACGGAATAGACATCCCATCGCTACAAATTGCACTTGATAAATGGCAAGTAAAAACGCTGCTTCTCACACCGAACTTTACCAATCCAACAGGTTCGCGAATGCCGTTAGCTAACCGTGAGTTATTATTAGAGGTCACTGGCTCTTTACCGCTCATCGAGGACGATGTGTTTGGTAGTCTGGCGTTTGATAGACCAATCGCCAGCCTCAAAGAACTTGATAACCAAGATCGGGTTATCTATGTGAACTCACTATCTAAAACCTTAGACTCGCGCTTGCGAATTGGCTGGCTACTGTCGGGGCGTTACCAGCCTTTGGTCGAAAAGTATCAGCTTTGCGACAACATGGGCAGCTCAAATTTGATGCAATCCGCAGTGGGGCAATTCCTCACTACCGGTAAATATCGCAGTCATTTATCCAAAATGAAACGGCTCTACCAAACCAATCAAAAGCAATTCCAAAGCCTGTTAATACAAGCATTAGATAGCTACCCACACCTTAAAGGACGCTATCATTTATCGAAGCCAGAGGGATCTTTTCTAAACTGGATAACACTACCTGAATCGGTCGATAGCTACGCGGTCTATCAAGATTGTTTAAAACATAAGTTAGGCATTTTACCCGGAACAGTATTTGGGACTAATGACCAATACAGGAACTGTTTGCGATTCACTGTTGCCAATATTGAAGAGAGTAAAGAGTGGAAGGAAGGGATAGTCACCTTAGCGAAGCTTATCGCTAAACACGTACACTAATTCTAGCGCCTAACGAAGATATGCCCGCTGTAGGTGAGTCATATCTTCGTATCAAGCTCTTAACTCTTAACTCTTAACTCTTAACTCTTAAAAGTATTAGAGAGTTGTTTCAGTGAGGCTGCTAGTTCTGCTTGCTCTTTGGCTGTCGCCGCAATTTGCGTTGCACCTGTCGTAGATTCTGTCGACTTCTGCTCTACCGCCATAACGTTCTGAGCAATATCTTGAGTCACAACTGCTTGCTCTTCGGTTGCGGTTGCAATCTGTTCTGTCATGCTAAATATCTCGCTCACTGCAACTGAAATATCTTGCAGAGTTTTCTCTACTCCTCGTGAGTCCTCAACGGCTCTTGACGACATCTCCTTGCTGTTATCAATCACGTTAAACGCGGTTTGCACGTCTGCTTGTAGTGAGCCAATGAAGCCTTCAATTTCCAAGGTAGACTCTTGAGTGCGCTGTGCTAATGTCCGAACTTCATCCGCCACGACGGCGAAACCACGACCTTGTTCACCAGCACGTGCGGCTTCAATCGCCGCGTTTAGCGCGAGTAAGTTGGTTTGGTCAGCAACCGATTTGATCACGTCAACCACGCTATTAATGTTATTGCTACTGTCGTGTAGGTGGGCAATTTTTTCAGCCAGATCGTTAATCTCAGACGCTAGGTTTTCAATCGATTGATAAGAGTGCTGAACCGTGCTCAAGCCTTCTTGTGACTGTTTATTAGCCAACTTAGCTGAACTTGCTGTTTGTTGTGTTTTAGCCGCGACTTCGTTTACGGTTGCTGAAAGCTCTTCTGTCGCAGTTGCAATTAAGCCAATTTGGTCTTGTTGATCAACTAAGGTGTTGGAGTTGTATTGGCAAGTTTGCGCTGTCTCTTCTGCAGCAGAAGCGAGTGTCAGGCTAGATTGAGACAGGTTGTCGATAACTTCAGAGAACTTCTCTAGAGTGGTATTAAGCGACAACGAGATCTGACCTAATTCACTTTTACCTTCGTAAGTCGCACGTACCGTTAGGTCATTCTCATCACGTACTTTTGAAAGCACTCTCGTTAAATCTTTCACTCGAGTCGTCAGATCGGTAATTGCTTTAACGCTAACAAAGGTCGAGAACAAGGTAATCACGACAAAAATAGCAATACTGGTAATCATTGCCGATCGAGCACTGGCAGCTTTTTGCTCCGTAAGCGTGATCAATGATTCTGCTAGATGGTTTTCTGTCTTCTTCAGCTGAATAATACGTGCCGTTGATTGAGAGAACCAGTAGACAGGGTCGACATCAAAGCCGCTCATCTTAGATTCAGCCAAACCACGAAGCTTTTCTACTTCTGCCACCGAGCGGTCATTTAACTGTTGCTCAAAAAATCGCACGTTGTCTGGGTTACTCAACACTTTAAAGTTCGAGAAGTAGGTATTTTGCTCTGTCACCAAAGAGATGAATTTAACCAGCATACCGGGACCAAACTCATTTTTTGAGAAGGTATTATTTAGAACCGCTCGTTCAATGCCAGCGCGCTCTTTACCTTGCAGGAAGTTGTAGTAAGCGATGGTTTCTTTAGTGATAGTGGCATCAGAACTCAGCTCTGCAATTAATGCAGAAACACTGAGTAACTTGGCATTGAGTTTGGTGTAGTAACCTAAAGCTTCAGAAAGTGGAATCGATTGAGAATCGACTCGATTACGAATAGAAGTAATTTGATTGAAGCTTTGGCTTATTTCAGTGTTCAGACGAGCGATTTGCGGTAAGTCGATCCCCGCAGATTGCCAGTATTCTGTTTTCAGATTACGTCTATTATCAGCACTGGCTCTTTGAGCTCGTAGTTCACTGACAAACTTGGTGCCCTGTGAGCCGATAAATCCAGCCGTCATTCCACGCTCTTTCTGTAACTCATGCACCAATTCGCTGTACACGACTGATAAACGCGTAAGTTGGTTTAATGATGTCATTTCACTGGTGGTTTCTACGCCTTTTGAAATCGCAGAAACACTCAGCCATAGAAAACCTAAAATCGGTAAAATAAGCAAAGCGATGATTTTTTGCTTAAAAGACATATCGGTTAATTTCATTTTTATTTCCTAGCAGCTAACAAATCTTTTCAGTCATCTAACTCGCACATCTTTAATTAAGATGCGCCTCAATTGTGACTGTATAATTATTCAACTTGATCAATGTGCATCAATTACCGTGCCACACAGATCGGTCTGCGATGAAGGTAACATTTAACCTTACAAAATTCATTGATTTACCGATAAAACTGTTAGCTAAGCGACCTAACGATACCAAAAACACGTGCAACAACATTTTATTGACGTAATCGACTGAAATATGACACATTTTAACTACCCAAAAGGGGTAAATATGCACCAATTATGTGCTCAGAGAAAACGATATATTCAGAACGAACTATAGATTCAACGCTCACCAGCGATTGATTCACAACTAACCAACTCCCTATTCTGCGCTGATTAACTGTCTATTCCTCGTTAACTAAATATGTATAATGCCGAATTATTAAAGTAGAGATTCGCAATAAATATGCGACAACAACTGAGAGATATTGTATGGATTGTCCCGCTTGCGAAGAACATATCGGTTGGGAATGGGTAGAAGAAGCGGCCATTGAGCCCAATGAGGAATTCGATTGTCCAGAGTGCGACGCAACATTGATGTACACCATCGATGAAGGTACCTACTACGGCGCTCAGCACAAGACCGTAGAAGTTATTGATGATTAAGATCATTTCCTGATGATCGGGATGTTTTATTAACTCTTTGATGTTCTAAGCCTGTGCAAAGCAGCCAAACACACCTTTACTAGAACGGGCGTTCAGCATAAAATATTGAACATATGTTCAGATTAATGAAGTAGATGTTATGGCTAAGACCGCTAAGTTCGATAGACAAGACGTAGTAGATAAAGCAACGAACCTGTATTGGGAAAAGGGCTTTCATGCGACTTCTATGCGCAACCTGCAAGACGTGATTGATATGCGTCCGGGCAGCATCTACGCGACGTTCGGCAGTAAAGAAGGCTTATTTAAAGAGACGCTTGCTCGCTATACCGAACTTGGCATCCTCAATCTGAACCGCTTCCGCAGTGAAACCGAATCGCCTATCAAAGCGTTGGAAAACTTCGTAAAACGCGCCGTTGTCGAATCTAAACAGAGCGCACCAAACGGTATGTGTATGCTGGCTAAAACGGTCGCTGAACTGACTGATGAGCACGCAGAATTATTAGCAGAAGCAAAAAAGGCACTGAAGATAATGGAAGGTGAATTCGCCAAGGTGATTGCGGAATCACAAGAACTGGGTGAAATAAGTAAAGAGCGCGAACCGACTCAACTTGCTCGTCATGTTCAGGTTCAAATCGCAGGCCTGCGTACTTATGCTAAAACCTGTGACGATATCGATTTACTCAACTCAATGGTTGAAGACGTATTTAAGTACCACCCTTTTTAGCGTCTGAGTTTATTTATATAATGTTACCCATCTACAACCTAAACAAGCTACCTATAAAAAGTATTCGGTTATGTTATCGGACACGGTTTTATTTCAGAGGTGAGACTTTCTTTCAACTGTTTATATGGCATCGGGTAGCCCAGATAATAACCTTGGGCTTGTTCGCAATTTAACGTTTTTAAAATTGACAGTTGTTGGGCATTTTCAACCCCTTCAGCCACCACTTGAATGCCAAAACCTCGAGCGATATCAATGATCCCAGACGTTATGGCTCTAGAACGATAATCATCTTCTAACCCATTGATGTAACTGCGATCGACTTTAATCTCATCAACATCCAACTTGCTAAATATACCAAAAGAAGTGTAACCAACCCCAAAGTCATCTATCGAAAAAGAAACCCCATGTTTTTTTAATTTTTGAACAGCGATTGCACACTGATCTATATCTTTTAAAATAGCGGTTTCCGTGATTTCAAGACAAAGTAAGCGAGCGAACTCGGGATCCTTGCGTAGATAATTATCCAGATGGTCCATGTCATCCACGCTATTTAGCTCTACCGCTGAAATATTGACCGAGACACTATTTAACACACTCCCGAGCAAACCACAGGCTCTTAGTTGTACCGCAGTTTTCTCTAGAACTAACGTGGTCAAATCACGACAAAAATGATTCTCTTCGGCTAACGCAACAAAGATATCCGGTGAAACGGCACCATAGCGTTCATGCGTCCAACGAGACAATACTTCAACGCCAGCGACAGAGTTACTTCCAATGTCGTATTTTGGCTGAAACACAATATCAATCGCTTTGTCATCAATCGCTTTACGTAACTCTTGCACCATTTCTTGACGCTGACGTTCAATTTCAGTGAGTTTGGGATCATGAAATTCAATCGTATTTTTACTTTTCTTTGCTTCAGTTAAAGCATGGGTCGCAGATGCCATGAGTTGCTTACCACTATTACCATCCGAGGGAAATAAAGCAGCACCAATACAACAAGTGGCATTGGTATTATAACGATAAGCACACTGGTTAAATCTACGATGTACGAGAGCAATGTAGGGTTCAATATCTTCCTTATCATTGAGCTTGACTAAACACGCAAAACCATCGGAGTGTACCCGTGACGAAAGAGGTTGATGCTCTACAGGAAGTTCAATAGATCGTGCGATGTCTTTTAAAAATGAATGAGTACTTTCGAACCCAATCTGATCAGCGACTGATTTGAAGTTATCAATATCAAGTAAAAAGAGGACATACTGGTCCGTAGCCTGAGATTTGTTCAGCCTTTTATTTAAGTATCGATAAAAAACTGATGGACTATGCAACCCGGTTACACTATCAAGGTCGTTAGCGCTCTCTAAATCTCGATTATTTTTCCGAACCATTATCCACAATAAGGTAGACGTTAGAATGATAAAGAGCAGACCTTTGATTGTCTGTGCTAAGGCATGTTCTTGTAAATCACTGGATAGCGACTCAACCGCGAGGTCAGAGAAAAAAATCCATAAAAATGAAATTATTAAGTAACTGAGGACTATATTTACCGGATGCTTTTTTACCTTATTCATCGTTAGCTGCTGTCTCTCCATCTAATGTGTCATGATTCATGTGTTACAAGCTGCTCATAACGTAAATCGCAATCTACCGCTCGCGCTTTTATTTTTAACCTTAGTTTGTCAATTTACATCATCGCTCTGCGCGAAAAAACCTTTCAGGGTTAAACATGTTCAGAACGATTTGTGTGAATATTAATCTCTCACTGAATACCAGCTCTTAAGTTAAACTAGGAGTGACTTACCGCTTTTGTTGATATCGAGTAATTTTCACATGATTCTTCAATCACAATAGTATTTCTTCCTTTGAGCTTTGCTTGATAAAGAGCTTTATCAGCACGATCTACACAATCTTTCCACTTTTCATTTTCTGATAGTGAACTGATACCGAAACTTGATGTAACTTGCAAAGATGGATGCTCTTCAAGTCTAATCTGTCCAATGGCAGAGCGTAATTGTTCTGAAAGAGCTGCAGCTTGCTCAAGATTCGAATCCGGTAACCAAATAAGAATTTCATCTCCTCCAAGTCGAAAAACCGTATTAGGTAAATCGACTATACTCAACACTGTTTTGGCTAAGGCTTTTATGGCGTCGTCACCAACAATATGCCCAAATTGATCGTTCACCTGTTTAAAGTTATCAATGTCTAATAATACGATACTCACTGGCTGGTGATTAACTTGTGCAAGGTACCTTTGCACCGCTTTGTCTAGAGCACGGCGATTCTGTAATGTCGTAAGAGGATCTTGTTGTGAAAGACATTGAAGTGAATGTACTAACCTAGCATTAATTAGCCAAAGCATTGAAAAGGACATGGAGACAATTAAAACAATGCTAAAAATATACGTATATTCATTCAAGTAGTTACCACTGATAAAATCATTGGTCTCTTTCAATGCGAAGTGTGACTTTGTCGCTCGGAAAAACATGAAGAGGCTATAAATAATAAAGGTTAAAGCCATCATATTCACAGCTAAAGTGAGGTCTTTCTTTTTTCCATTAAGTATTACAGTAGCCGAGCTTGCGGTTACAAAAGACAAGTAAAGACTAATGGCAATGATACGATTTTTTATGGAAGGTTCATAATAAGTAAAGTAAACAAAACTAACTAAAATCATGACTAAAGCTATGCGGCTGTAACGAACAACATCAAATGAGTGGTTACGAAAGATAGTCAGGCTATACAATACCAAATGAAAGCCATAGGAAATCGTGACATTGGCAATAATAATACTGATGAAATCAGGAATGACGCCTCTCAGACTCAATATAGTTGTACCAAGCCCAATCACAAATATGGATAATGAAAAGAGGGAAAGACCTAGTACTTTCTTTTGCGCTGACTGAAATAGCAACAAACCGATACTAAAAGTTAGTGAGAAAACAATAAAAACTATACTTAGAGTTTTTATGTCTAACGGGAAAGGGGCCATATTTTTCCTTAAATATGATAGAATTTTATACCATTTTAATGTTACTGAGCATGGTATAATTTTACTATCTTCCTACTCTCATTTGATTTTAGGTAATCAGGCCTGATTCGCATAAATGCACACATCTAAGCCTTAAATTCAGCGATTAATCATAACAAATTATAATGAAAATCATAGCTTCCATCCACTCGGTCGCATCCAGCCAATTTAATTCGATAAAAATGGAGTTGTAAACCTGCTTCTTTCATCTGCTCCTCCGCCTTTTTAACTCGTTGATTCTGTGTTTATTCACCACCCTCAGGTCCAGTTTGCCAACGAACTGTCAAAATACTTTGCAAAGAGTCAACCATCTTCATCTCCATCTCCATCTCCATCTCCATCTCCATCTCCATCTAAAAAAATGTGTCACTATTTAATCTTGTAATAAAGTGCTCATTAAACTAATGCTCTAGGGCGTGTTGATCTTTCGAGCGGATTTTTGCAGCGAGTTACTGGGTATTTATACAAGGCAGAGGCGTCGATGTGTAGCTAGCCTACATGAGAAGCCGATAACGTAGTAGAAATAACCATCAAACGCTGCCCGTAGGGTTCGGCTAAAAGCGTTTTACTCTTTGTTGAGGGAAATTTGCTTAGAATGACTAGGCTACTTCCCCCTCGCCGCGATTAAAACGCTTTTATCTCGAACAAAATTTAACCACGAAAGGTCAACACGCCCTAGTAATGCTTAATTACTCTTTGATGTAAAGATCCTTAGAATAGATTCGCCCTTCTACGTTGTTCTTCGCAAAGCCACCAACACTTGGTCGCACTAAGCGAGCCTGCATGTAGTAATAAATTGGCGCAATAGGCATATCTTCAGCCAGTAACTGCTCCGCTTGGTCATAGAAACCTTGGCGATCTTTCTCATTGGTTGCGGCTAAGGCGCTGTCCATTGCTGCGTTGTACTTGTCGTTATTGTAACGAGCAAAGTTACCAGAAGAATCCGAGCGCAATAGGCTCAAGAAAGTCGACGCTTCATTATAGTCGCCACACCAAGAAGCCCGCATCACATCAAAATCACCTTGGCGACGTGATACTAGATAAGATTTCCACTCTTGGTTTTCCAACTCAACTTGCGCGCCTAGGTTGCCTTTCAGCATGGAAGCGATAGCCACCGCAATCGACTTATTCGATTCACTGGTGTTGTAGAGCAGTTTGAAATCCAATGGATTAACCGCATCGTAGCCTGCATCTTTCAACAGTTCTTTTGCCTTTTGGTCACGCTCCTTTTGAGTCCATGTGCTGTATTCAGGCTGAGTGGCATCAAAACCTGCTGTGTACTCATGGGCAAAGGTATAAGCGGGTAGATTCCCCACCTGAGTGACACCATTGGTGATCACATCACGCATCATCGAATAAGACACCGCTTTACGCACTCGCGCGTCATCGAATGGAGGACGCGTGGTATTGAACGCGTAGTAATAAGTACACAGCAGAGGCACCGCGGTAAACGCATCTTGATATTTGCTTTTAAGCTGCTGCGCCATGTGTGTCGGTACATCAGACGTAATATCCACCTCACCCACCGCATAACGGTTAATCGAAGCATTTTGGTTTTCGAACGGAATGTAAGTCACTTGGGTTAAGTGAGTATTTGCACTGTTCCAATATTTCGGGCTTTTCTTTAGCTCAATACGCTCATTCACCACCCACTCTTCTAAAACAAATGCTCCATTCCCCACAAACTGCTTAGGATCGTTCCATGGCTTATCGCTGCTCTCTAGCGTTGCCTTATGAACGGGCATCATAGATGTGTGGCCCGTCATCGCCACAAAGTATGGCACTTTGCTATCAAGCTCGAACTTCACCGTGTGTTTATCGACAGCGGAAATACCAAGCTCTTCAACAGGCTTTTTACCTTCTGCTACGTCAGCAATGTTGTTGATTTGAGTAAGCTTGAGATACCACACATTCGGCGAAGCGAGTTTCGGGTCGACCGCGCGTCTTATCGCATACACGAAATCATCGGCCGTCACCGGATCGCCATTCGACCATTTCGCATCTTTACGCAGGTGGAATACAAAGGTCTGGTTATCTTCGGTTTCCCAAGATTTCGCGACACCTGGAGTGATATTGCCATCGCGATCTTGAATCACTAAACCCTCAAATAGGTCGCGTAGAATGTGCATTTCCGGCAGGCCTTCTGCTTTCGCAGGATCAAGCGTCGCCGCTTCTGCATCGTTCGCGCGAACTAAATGTTGGTCTTTTGCCAGCGAAACACCGGCAGGTAAGGTTTCAGCGACGGCAGTTACTGATATAAAAGGGGTCAATAAAGATGAAATGAGTAAAGCCGTTGAATGTTTTTTAAAATCCATGTTTGTTTGCTCTCCTAGCCTATCTTTGAAGCAATTAATAAAATTAACAATGCGACGGTTGACGAGTTTTGACGCTATGGTTTATTTAAAGGGGTTCATCTAATGGACTTAGTTAATGATTAATATAGCCAATAGTGAATACTTGATAGTACTTGATCAATCAGGAGATTAAGGTGAGTTTAATTCCAAGAACGGAAAGAGTTGCGTTTTCAATAAAGCCGCTGTCATATGGAAAATCAGTGTTGGGTGCGCCTTTGCTCTATTTCCCCGCGCAAATAGAAAGCGAATCTCGCGGGCTGATTTTAGCAGGCACACACGGTGATGAAACCGCTTCTATCGCGGGATTATCTTGCGCCCTGAGAAGCTTGCCAGCCGCCAATTTACGACACGATGTGATTCTGTCGATGAACCCAGATGGCAACCAGTTAGGTACTCGCGCCAACGCCAATCAGGTCGATCTAAACCGCGCCTTCCCTACTCAAAACTGGACAGCAGACGGCACCGTCTACCGCTGGAGCTCTCACACACCAGTCAGAGATGTAAAAGTGAAAACAGGCCAAGCCGAACAACTCGAACCTGAAGTGCAGTCACTCATCAACCTCATTGATCAGCGCCAACCCAAGTTCGTCATCTCTTTCCACGAACCACTCGCCATGGTCGATGACCCAACCCAATCGGAACTCGCTTCTTGGCTAGGCAAACAGTTCAACCTACCGCTCGTTGAAGACGTGGATTACGAAACCCCAGGTTCATTCGGCACATGGTGCCAAGAAAGAAACCTACCGTGTATTACCGTAGAACTGCCGCCCGTTTCTGCGGATTTAACTATCGAACAATATTTGGAGGCATTTTTGGCTGTGTTGCTGCATAAGGAAGGTTAGCCCAACTCATTTTTGGACATAGAGTCTGAACTACTCAAACTTCGCTCCTTATTATTTGAACTATCAACTACACATAACTATGAATTTTATCTAATGGTTAAATATACTCAGGATCGTTTCAATAAATTTTTCTGGTTCTTCTAGCATTGGCGTATGCGATACATCTTCTAACTTAATTAGCTGTAATGATTTAAATGCGCCTTCAATGCTTTCCCACACCTCAATCGGAGCAATGCTAAAATCTAGTTCCCCATTAATGACGGTGGCATCCAAGTCTGAAGAAAACTGCATAAGTTCGATATCTCTGAATATTTCTCCCCAAAGCGTATCTAGTAGCGGTGTATTCATTTCAACATCATCCCACAAAGATAACTCATCAAATGACGCATCTTTCCATCTCATTGGACCTAATCTACGACAGATATGCGCAAACTTACGTTCTGGCTGTTTGGCAATATCACTTTCTAGTCTAGCCATACTTGTATCTAGCAACTTTTTTCGTTGTTCAGAAGCGTTTTCAGACCAATGAGTAAACTGTTTCTCTTGCATATCACCTGACAGACTTGGCGCAGCACCAACTACAATCAACTTTTCGATCTTTATTTTCGCATGACTTGCAAAGTGCATTGCCATATACGCATGACCTGAATGGCCTAAAACACTAGTTTTGGTTAGATTTAGGCTGTCGCATATTGCTTGGATATCACGAGTGATAGTATCTAAGCTGACAAACTCAACTGGATTTACAGCATCACATTTTGAGAATCCGCGATGATCCACATACACACAAGTAAAGTAATTGTGCAGAGATTCGGGAATGACTTTCTTGTAGTAGTTCACACTACCGATAATTAACAAATGTGGGCCTGTTCCATGCTGCTCGACTTGTAAATGATAATTATCACGATTGACAAATAAAGGATTTCTATCGTTCATTTATATACTCACTCTGGTTGCTATGGAATCATTCTAGGACATGGTTTAGACCGATTAAATGAGCTAATATGGGTTTCTATAGCTCAAGTTTTGGGATAATTATGTTAGATAGAATTGATAATGTTTGGCTACAATCATTTTTTTCCGTTTATGAAAACCATAGTTTTGTTAAAGCCTCCGAACACCTAGCAATTCCAAGTTCCAACGTCAGCAGACACATCCAACAACTAGAGTCGGTATTGGGTGAAAAGCTATTCTATAGAACAACTCGTAAAGTAACCCCAACACTGATGGGTGAGCGTTTTTTCCAAGAAATTAGAGAACCTTTATACAACCTCAATCAGTCACTACAGCGACTAAGTGAGGCACCGACCTCTCTTAAAGGGAGTATTCGGCTGAGCTCTCCAGACATACCTATTATTGGGGAGGTTTTAGCGGATTTTTTAACCACGTATACAGACATCACATTGTACTGTGAGCACAGTACCGCGATTGAAAATGCTATCTCAAACGAACCAGATATTATTATTAGTTTTGAGCGAGGATCTCTCGATGATCGGGATTGGGTGTCGAAGCCACTTTGCCAATGGGAGACTACTATCTTAGCTTCTAAAGAGTGTATTAACCGCTATGGCCTACCAAAAAGCCTAACTGAACTGGAGTCAATGCCTTGTATATCAAGCTATAGATCCTTTGGAGGAGATCCTTGGGTTTTCACTATTCCAGAGTCAAATGAATTTAGAACACTATCCCCAAAATCAAGAATAAAAGTAGATGGTGGATTTACGGCAAAAGCTTTTGCACAACGTGGACTTGGGTTTGTCGCTCTGCCCACTAGCTTCTGCTCAGATGAAATAAAACAGGATGAGTTACAACAGGTTTTTGTAGATTATGATTTATCTCCACTGACAATATTCATTCATTATCGTGCAATAAATTTTCACTCGCATCTATCAAAGTTACTTGTAGATTTTATCGCCACTAAAATGTCTTCTAGCTCATAATGGGCAAAGGTAAGCTAAAAAGCCTAGTGACTCACCGAGCTCGAAAACAAGTTAATAATCACCACGCCCGACAAAATCAAAGCGATTCCAATGATCGCGAAGATATCGAGCTTTTGCCCGTAAACCAGCCAAGACAGTGCTGCGACCAATACAACCCCTGCTCCACACCAAATCGCATACGCCACACCCAAAGACATGGTTTGCACTGTTAGGGATAACAAATAAAAAGCACAACCGTAACCAATCAGTACCGCGACAGTCGCAGGTAAAGAAGTAAATTGCTGCGTTTTAGGCAATAAAGAAGTCGCGACAACTTCAAGCACGATGGCAAGTGACAACATTACTGGAGGAGGAAGAGATAAAAGCATGTTTAAGTCCACAACAATAAAATACAGCATTCAGAATATTGTAATTTTATGTCTAATTCATGTGGTTTTCAGTAAGTAATTATTATGACGTACCCTAAAAGATCTTAACTATTAACTCCAGCAAATAGGTCCTTAAGTACGCATTCTTTCAACCAATAAAAAGACCGCTAGCCATGGTTAACAGGCTTAGTTCAAGATCTGCCTCTCCGATTAATTATTACATATGTGTATTAATCATTTTCAATTTACGGGGATTATCAAAACCTAAAGTCACATCTATACTAGAACCAGCAAAACGAAAAAGCGGAAACAATTAGGCTCAACTACGCTTAACGGATTGAAGCTAATGGCACAGTTATCCGCAGTACTGACATATATAGGAAGCATCCAATGACAATCGACATTAAACCTGATCAAACTCATATAAAATCAAAAGCAATGGTTGCATGGGCAGCTGGTGAACCACTAAAAATGGAAGAAGTAGATGTACAACTTCCTAAAGCTGGTGAGGTTCTAGTTCGCATCGTTGCTACTGGTGTTTGTCACACTGACGCATTCACACTATCAGGTGACGATCCAGAAGGTATCTTCCCTTCAATTCTTGGTCACGAAGGTGGCGGTATCGTTGAGATGATCGGCGAAGGCGTTACCAGTGTCGAGATTGGTGACCACGTTATCCCACTTTACACTGCTGAATGTGGCGAATGTAAGTTCTGTAAATCTGGTAAAACTAACCTATGCCAAGCCGTTCGTGAAACGCAAGGTAAGGGCCTGATGCCTGACGGTACAAGCCGCTTCTCTATTAATGGCGAAACGATTTTTCATTACATGGGCTGCTCTACTTTCTCTGAGTACACGGTACTTCCTGAAATCTCACTAGCAAAAGTAAGCAAAGAAGCACCACTTGAAGAAGTTTGTCTTCTAGGTTGTGGGGTAACTACGGGTATGGGCGCGGTACTGAACACAGCTAAAGTTGAAAAAGGCGACAACGTTGCTGTATTCGGCCTAGGTGGTATCGGTCTTTCTGCAATCATTGGTGCTCGCATGGCTGGTGCTGACCGCATCATCGGTGTTGATATCAACGAGAGCAAATTCGAGCTAGCAAAACAGCTTGGCGCGACAGACTGCATCAACCCAATGAACTTCGACAAACCAATCCAAGACGTTATCGTTGAGATGACCGACGGTGGTGTTGAGTACTCTTTCGAGTGTATCGGTAACGTAGATGTTATGCGCTCCGCACTTGAATGTTGTCACAAAGGTTGGGGCGAATCAGTCATCATTGGCGTTGCCGGTGCAGGCCAAGAGATCGCAACTCGTCCATTCCAATTAGTAACAGGTCGTGTATGGCGTGGTTCTGCTTTCGGTGGTGTTAAAGGCCGCTCTGAACTTCCAGAAATCGTTAATCGTTACATGGCAGGTGAGTTCGGGCTTCAAGAATTCATCACTCACACCATGGGTCTGCAAGACGTAAACGAAGCATTCGACCTAATGCACAAAGGTGAATCTATCCGTACAGTTCTACACATGGATAGATAATACCCCATGGTCTTGGCACTTAGGTGTCGAGACTACAGTTCTGACTTAAACATCAGAGCGAAACTGTCTTCACTACCTCCTGCCCGGTGGGTGGTGAAACTTTAAGTGATATAGACAAATTTACTCCCAAACCATCAACCTAACGGAGCACAATAGATGACAATCGAAAACATTAGCCAAGCAAAGGTTGCTGGTGGTTGGCACAAACAATACACCCACTTTTCTGCAACGCTTGACTGCAACATGCGTTTTGCGATTTTCTTGCCACCCAACGCAAGCAAAGAAAACCCAGTTCCTGTTTTGTATTGGTTATCAGGCTTAACCTGTACCGATGAAAACTTCATGCAAAAAGCCGGCGCATTCAAAGCCGCGGCTGAGCAAGGTATTGCTATTGTCGCGCCCGATACTAGTCCGCGCGGCGAAGGCGTTGCCGACAACGCAAGCTACGATTTAGGCCAAGGGGCAGGCTTCTACGTAAATGCCACTCAAGCACCATGGGACAGCCATTACCACATGTACGATTACGTGGTAACAGAGCTTCCAGCATTGATTGAGTCTTTCTTCCCAGTAACTTCGGTGAAGTCGATTTCTGGCCACAGCATGGGCGGACACGGTGCCCTAACGATTGGCATCAAGAACGAAGATAGCTACCGTTCTATCTCTGCATTCAGCCCAATCACCAACCCAATGCAATGCCCTTGGGGACAGAAAGCATTCAACCAATATCTTGGCTTAGATATTGAAGAGTGGAAATACTACGATGCTTCTGAGCTTCTAAAAACCAAAGGCACTAAGCTGCCAATGTTGGTTGACCAAGGCGAAGCCGATAACTTCCTGATTGAGCAGCTTAAGCCTGAGCAATTAGTTGAAGCCGCTAAGGTAACCAATGCCGATTTAGAGCTACGTATGCAGCCAGGTTACGACCATAGCTACTTCTTCATCTCTAGCTTTATTGATGAGCACATTGAGTTCCACGCAGCTTACCTAAACAAGTAGTCACACCGATTTAGCCCACACCTTGCAAAAGCGTGAGGTGTGGGCTTTTTGTTCCTGTTATTTGCTTACACTCATCAATGTAAACCAAGGGTTATGAACAGTGTGTCAATTCATTCAAACTTCCTAACAGACAGGTGATGTCTTCACTTATTCATACTCTTACAATCAGCAAATCGAACCTGTTACCATAGCGTCTTCAACATCACCTATTTTGAAGGTTGCTATGAAAGCAATTAAGACTCTTTTCTTCCTGATGGTTTTACTGAGCGGTCTGTTTACCGCTTGGCTGTTTATCCCGATTCCAGCGACCATGGACAAGCAAACGCTTGATGTCCCATTAACGGAACCGTTCAAGCTTGTGGCGTATCGCAGCAACCCAAATGATGCGAGCAAGCCGCTTACTTATCACTACTATCTGATTTCTGATGTGGTTGGCGTGGACGACATGGACCCATTTCTGATTACTACGGACCAGTTCGTGAAGCTTGGCGAATTCGACGAGAACACATTCAACCTAACGGTTAACGGCAAGATAGAGAGCTACACCAACGATTTATGGATCAAAAAATCTGACGGCAAGCTTCAGCACTGGTACGTGAGTATTGATGCGAACTATATCCGCTAACATCGAATTGCAATAAACCTGATTTCAAAACTGCGCTTTGGCTTCCAAGCGCAGTTTTTGTTTCTAGCCTTCCGCTTCACAAGCAAAACAAATCTCACAAGCTCTGCAGGTGTCATAACCCCTACAGATGTTATAAGCTCCACCTATGTTCGACTCCCTATAAATCAAAAACAATAAAGGATCACCCGTGGAATTTACGCTCGACAAATTTAACGGCATCATCATCGACCCAGCAACAGCGCCTCACGATGCTGACTCATTCAATGCCGAACTCAGCGAGATCACCGAATTTTCAAAGCAGAACAACAAAGGCATTATTTGGATTAGCTTACCTATTTCCCTCTCGCACCTTATTCCGGTGGCGACTGAGCTTGGCTTTGTGTTTCACAACTGTCTAGAAAACGAAATTACGCTGATCCATAAATCCGAGATTGTCGAGTTTGTGCCTTTCATTCCGACCCACACCTTGGGCGCAGGCGCATTGATCACCAACGAACACAACCAAGTGCTGATGATTAAAGAGCACGGTATGACTGGCTACAAATTACCGGGCGGCCATATTGAGTTGGGTGAAGGCATTGAAGAATCTGTGGTTCGGGAGACATTGGAAGAAACTGGCATCGAAGCCACATTTGTTTCGGTGGTTGGCATGGCGACGAGACACCCGTATCAGTTTGGCAAATCGAACCTCTACTTTGTTTGTCACCTTATCGCTCAAACCCAAGAGATTGCGATTCAAGACACCGATGAAATTGCAGAGGCAAAATGGATTGATGTTGAAGAGTATATTAACAACCCTGACAGTTACCCGTTTAACCGCCAATTAGTCGGTTCTCTGATCGGAAAGCAAGGATTAGAGCTTACTCAGCTAGAAGGCAACTATGGCCCTGTCCACAAGCCAGAGATCTTCTTTTCGAAAAGCTAGAGCGATTCAAACATAAAAACGCCCAACTCAAATGAGTTGGGCGTTTTGGTTTCTAGCTTTTGTTGTTCTTAATTAAGCCTACTGCGTTGTTAGTTATTCTTTGTACCTATGATTCATTCTCATACTTTTAAAACGAACCTGTATTAAAAGAAGCCTAACGGATTAGTATCATAGCTGATCAATAGGTTCTTAGTATTTTGGTAGTGATCGAGCATCATTTTATGTGTCTCACGACCAATGCCTGATTTCTTATAACCTCCGAACGCGGCATGTGCTGGATACGCGTGGTAACAGTTCACCCAAATACGCCCCGCTTCAATGCTACGACCCATGCGATACGCTAGGTTTGCATCACGCGTCCACACGCCTGCACCCAAGCCATACTCGGTGTCATTGGCTATCTCTAGCGCTTCTGCTTCGTCTTTAAACGTCGTTACTGCGATAACTGGGCCGAAGATCTCTTCTTGGAACACACGCATCTTGTTGTGCCCTTCCAACATGGTTGGCTGAATGTAGTAACCGTTGCCGAGATCATCTGGTTGCTGCGCGATTTCACCACCGGTTAGCACTTTAGCGCCCTCTTGACGGCCTATTTCTAGATAGCTCAGAATCTTATCAAACTGCTCTTTAGAGGCTTGTGCGCCAACCTGAGTATCAGTGTCTAACGGGTTACCTTGCTTGATGGTTTGAGCACGTTCGATCACCTTGGCAATGAACTTGTCGTACACCGATTCATGGATCAGCACACGCGATGGACATGTACACACTTCACCTTGGTTGAAGAACGCAAGCAGCATGCCTTCGACACACTTATCTAGGTATTCATCTTCATGGTTAAAGATATCAGGGAAGTAGATATTTGGAGACTTACCACCCAGCTCAACCGTTGATGGAATCAAACTTTCAGCCGCACATTTCAGAATATGGTGTCCAACTTCAGTTGAGCCAGTAAACGCCAATTTAGCCAAACGATCACTGGTTGCCAATGCTTGACCCGCTTCGCTACCAAAACCATTCACGATGTTTACGACGCCTGCTGGCAAAAGATCAGCGATCTTCTCCATCATCACCAAAATCGATGTGGGTGTTTGCTCGGCGGGTTTCATCACCACACAACAGCCCGCAGCCAGTGCAGGAGCCAATTTCCAAGCCGCCATTAAAATCGGGAAGTTCCAAGGAATGATCTGCCCTACGACACCAATCGGTTCAGGGAAGTGGTAGCTTGCTGTGTTTGAATCTAGCTCAGCTGCGCTGCCTTCTTGCGCTCGGATACAACCCGCGAAATAACGGAAGTGATCGACAACCAAAGGGATATCTGCCGCCAGAGTTTCACGCACAGGCTTGCCGTTTTCCCACGTCTCAGCGACTGCGATTTCTTCTAGGTTCGCTTCAATGCGGTCGGCAATTTTAAGTAGGATGTTGGAGCGATCTGTCACGCTAGTCGCCGCCCAACTAGCACGAGCAGCATGCGCCGCATCAAGTGCCAAGCTAATGTCTGCCTCTGTTGAGCGCGCCACTTGGCAATACACCTGACCATTCACTGGAGAAGTGTTATCAAAATACTCGCCGCTAACAGGCTTAACCCACTCACCACCGATAAAGTTATCGTATTGTGCTTTAAAGTTCACCACTGCGTTATCACTACCCGGCTGTGCGTAAATCATAGTTAGATCCTTCTTCGATTTGATATTCGTTATTGAGCTAGAGCTGTCTTATTTTTGTGGCGGCTCCCCTTGAGAAAAGAACTCCTGACAAGACGCCCATGTTTATACTTTTTGTTTAAAACACTGATACTTCATGTTTTCTTCACAACATTAACAACGCAAATCACACGCCAGAACTTCAAAACTTGTTGTTAATTAATTGTAAAACTATGATTACCAAACGTTTACAACCCAAAGTGAGTTGGCATTGAACGGACGTATGGAAACCATTCCAGTGTTCAACTGTTCCAAATTGGTACACCCTCACTGTTACGACATGGAACAGTCATGCACCTTCAACAAGCAAACACCTCAGATTGGCTTTCGTCCTCTTGGCACCGCAGCACAGAAGCGGGGCTAAAACAGAGACGACTTCCCGAAGACATTCGCCTGCCACAATCGATTCTTAAACAGCGACGACATCAATCTTCTGACTTAATCAACATCGTCGAATGCAATGCGCTGCCTTTGTTTAATCAGATGTTTGCACGCACTGACAGTCGTTTGATTTTGACGGACATTGAAGGGGTAATTCTGGCAAGTTGGGGACAAGAAAGGTTTAAGGAGAAGCTGACGTCAATTGCACTGAGCTCTGGAGCTTGTTGGCAGGAGCAACTCAAAGGTACTAACGCGATTGGCACCGCCATTGTTGAAGCGAAACCAGTATCCATCATTGGCGAACAACACTTCATCCACCAGCATCGGTTTATCAGCTGTTCAGCAAGCCCGGTGTTTGACCACCAAGGCCAAATGGTTGGGGTGTTAGACATTACCAGCGAGCAGCAGCAACACGACAGTTCTGTCCAATTACTGGTTCAAAATATGGTTCAGCTTGTTGAGAACCAACTACTGAGTCACATCCCACAAGGCACTACTCGAATCGATCTTGCGTGTGAGAAATCTTTACTACACAGTGGTTGGCAAGGAATTGTGATAGCCAATGAAGCTGGCGAGGTAGTCGCGCACAATCAGGTCGCCTCTCAGCTGCTGGATCAAACCTCGATCGTCGGCGAATGCATAGATACCCTCTTCAACCGAACCTCATTAGATACGCCTTTTGTGTTTGAGAAACAGCACCTCAAACGACCAAATGCAAAACGCACTCGCTCTATTTCAGCATCGTGTGATTTGCACCATGGTGAACAACAGATAGAACACGCTTGGCAGCAAGCCAACAAGGTTATCGACAAAGGGGTCAGCTTGTTGATCTTAGGAGAAACAGGGGTTGGTAAGGGCGAATTTGTTAAAGCATTACACAAGCAAAGCCAACGTAAATCGTCGCCCTTGGTGGCGGTAAACTGCGGTGCGCTGCCGAAAGACCTTATCGAATCTGAGCTGTTTGGCTACGCGCCGGGCGCTTTTACGGGCGCAAGCCACAAAGGATTCCAAGGCAAGATCCGTCAAGCAGACAAGGGCATTCTATTTTTGGATGAAATCGCCGACATGCCGTTAGAAGCTCAATGTCGATTACTGCATGTTCTGCAAGATAAATCAGTGGTGCCCGTGGGTTCAAATCAGAGCTACCAAGTCGATTGTCAGATCATCGCTGCCACTCATAAAAACCTAGAACAGTTAGTTTCGACAGGTGAGTTTAGGCAAGACTTGTACTACCGCTTGAACGGCTTAGCCTTCACTTTGCCAAGCCTACAACACCGACAAGACAAACACGCCTTAATCGAGCACATTCATCGTAAATACGCCGAAGACGAACAGACAATCTGCCCTCACTTGATGAGCTTACTGTCCGCTTACGCTTGGCCGGGCAATATCCGCGAATTAGATAATCTACTCAAGGTCGCGGCTTTACTGGCGAGTGATGAACCACAACTCACGCTAGAACATGTGCCAAGCCACCTTGCTCAACATCTGACGTCATTAGCACACGATAATCAGCATCAGCTAATGACTCCTAATACCATAAAAGGTACATCGAATAACGATTTAAGAAGTACCGTTGAAGAAACCTTATTGCAAACGTATCAAGCGAACCAAGGCAACATCAGCAAGACTTCGCGAATACTCGGCATCAGCCGCAATACCATTTATCGAAAACTGAAAAGCTTGGGAATTCTTTAGTAGGAAAAGGAATCTAAGCTACTCAGAATCCAACTCCACAAGTTGATTGAGCACTTCTTTGTCCAACACTGGATGATGTTTACTCGCTAAGATCAACACAATATCGACCGAAGGTAACGGCGGCATATCATCAAGAATTTTCAAATCAGAAGTCACGCTGAGCTTACCCATTGCACCAATGGCTAATCCGGCTTTAACGATCGCTCGCTGCGCTGACGCCGTATTACTGCACGCCAATAACTGATAAGGCGTACCTTGCTTAGTTAAACCATTCACTGCTGCAGCGTGATATTTACAGTCCGTTTGAAACAAGGCTAATGGAACTGGCTTAGAACCATCAAACGCATAATCAGGGCTACTAATCCAAACCCCAATATCACTGGTGAGCCAATGCCCCTCTTCGCTGTCGGGTGCTCGAGTGACAATCGCCGCATCTAAACGGCCATCATCCAGCCACTCTCTGAGCGTAATGCTGGGTAGGCTGAATATTTGGATTGAGCACGTAGGCTCTGCTTGCTGTAACAGGCGAATCACTTTCGGCAGAATGGTGTCGTTATAGTCTTCAGGGCAGCCGAGTCGCAGAGGTTGTTTGTCCTCATAACGCTTTACTTGCTTTAGCGCGGTATTGTGGAGGGCGACCAACTGTTCGGCATGAGAACGCAGCGCTAAGCCAGCCTCAGTCAGTATTAAATTTCGCCCTTCTTTTTGGAAAAGAGTCACGTTGAGCTCTTCTTCCAACTTACGCATCTGAGCGCTGAATGCCGACTGGGTGCGATTAATCTGTTTCGCGGCACGCGTAAAGCTAGTGGTTTCTACAAACGCGAGAAAGCCTCGCAACGCATCAATGTCCATATTGAAATCACCACCCATCGTTTTTATTAATGTATTGCATCAAAATTATCCGTTAGTGCCTCGCAATACAATCCCCTAAGCTCAAAAGCACACTCACTAAACGCAAGGAAGCCCCTATGCAGCTTTATATTGGAAACCAGAACTACTCAACTTGGTCACTGCGCGCATGGCTGATATTCGACAACTACAACCTGAATCCAGAAGTCATTAAGCTCAAGCTTTTCACCTCTGATTTCTACGACACTCTGGCGAAAGTGACGCCAACAGCTAAGGTTCCAACCCTAGTTGATGGTGATGTTGCAGTGTGGGATTCATTGGCCATTCTCGAATACGTTAACGACGCCCACTTAGACGGTGCTGCATGGCCAAAATCCACCAAAGAGCGCGCTCGTGCCCGAGCCATTTCTGCTGAGATGCACTCCGGGTTCTTTGCCGTCAGAAATGAAATGCCGATGAACTGCCGCGCACAACGAAAGCTCTCACTCAGTGAAGATGCACTGAAAGACATCGCACGTATTGATGTAATATGGTCAACGCAAATGGAACAATACCCTGAAGGATGGTTGTTTGGTGAATGGTCGATTGCCGATGCGATGTTTGCACCTGTGGCATTGCGCGTAGAAACCTATGGCATCCAGCTTTCAGAGAAGGCATCGCGGTATCAACAACGTGTGCTTAACAGCACATCAATACAAAAATGGCTGGCAGAGGCAAGCTTAGAAACCGATGTGGTTGAAGAGGATGAGGCAGGCGAGACTGTATAAATAGTTAGCAATGAGTCTCGATAAGGGCATCGAGACTCATTCATTATTAGATGATTAGAAAGCGATTTCCTTACCGGCTATTCTTCAGCAACGCTGTCTTGATGATCATTCGGTTCAAACTCCAAAATATCACCAGGTTGGCACTCTAAAACTTCACACAGCTTATCGAGTGTCGATAGCCTTACCGCTTTGGCTTTACCATTTTTTAATACTGATAAGTTGGCTTCAGTAATCCCAACTTCTTTTGCCAATGTCTTCAATCGCATTTTTCGTTTGGCCATCATAATGTCTAAATTAATGCGGATAGTCATGACAAGTCCTTTAAATGGTTTGGCTATGTTCGTCAGCCAGGATATAACCTTCTTTCATCACCCATGAGATGATCAAAATAATTATACCCAATATCAGTGTTAAAAAGTCCATACCAACAAAACTAATCTCAAAGATACGTTCACCTGGTGGATTATTGAACGACAGAATCACTGACATCAATGAACCATAGATAATTGAACCTAAAACCCAATAAAACAGGCTATATCCGAGCTTCTGGTAGGACATTGCGTTTTCTAAAGAGAAGATTTCACCTCGCTCATAGTTACGGAATAAACGTATCAGAACCATCAATGCGTACATAAGGATGCTCGACATCAATAAGCTTGTGAACGCAGCAACGATTCTTGTTGTCATAGCGAGCGGTAACATCGTGAAATACCCTATGTCGTAGGTAAGATAAAAAATGCCCGTCGCACTAATAAAGTCATAGGGAGTCTCAACTGTTAGCCAGAAGTAGCACACCATTATAGGGGTAAGTACAAAAAGGGATTGCAATAGCATACGTACGCGTCGGCTTTGTTTTTGGATGTTGGACATACTTAGATTCCTGTTGAATTGACTAAGGGGATATTAAGATCGAAACAAATGATAATCAACAAAAAATTATCGATAAGCGATAATTTTATATCGATTTGAGTTTGGTAAAATAAAGCCAATCTAGTATGCGTTCTATCAATAGAATGAGATGACAACCTCCGGGTTCTAAAAGCTCCAACCCAATAATCCATTTTCATCAGACCTCCATTTACTTCCTAATCATTTGATCGATTGTGATCGCCTAATCACAATGTGTAGATGTGATTGTTTATATTCAACGAAACTCAAATAATTAAGATAAACATCATGTTACGAGCAACCATCGCATTATTAAGCGTGACCAGTTTCGCTGTATCTGCCAATGTCACCCTTCCCTCTGGAGAAGACTGGATCAATCATACTTCAGAAGGGCTCGCACCATACTGGCTAATGCCGAGCGCTCAGGGAGAACCGATAGGCAACTTCCCAACTTTCCGTTGTGATGATGGAACATTGCTCGATGTTTCTGATGTGTGTCCTGAATTAGACAGAGGCTGGATCACTCCCCACTTCGGCAAAGAGTTTACGCGGATGAAGTCACGTCAAACTTATGCCTATGGCGTGCTCTACCACCTTACTGGTGATAAGCAGGCGTTAGCGCTTGCCAAACAAGGAGCCTACTACATCATTGATCAGCTAGAAGATAAGCAAAACGGCGGCTTTATCGGCTACACAAAAGAAGGAAAAGTAGGCCAGAGTTGGCAGCAACGTACTTCTCAAGATCAAGCGTATGCGCTGGTTGGCCTTGCCATGTACTACTACCTGACTCAAGACAAAAAGGCAGAAGAAGCACTCATCGCACAACAAGCTTTTATCTTTGATAAATATCGACTTAGCGACAACAGCGGACTTGCTTGGGTACTTGCTGACGGTGAAGATGGCAGTGCAAAACGACGTGAACTGGTTGCACAACTTGATCAAATTAATGGCTACCTGTTGCTCGTCGTACCTCTGCTCAAAGAGCCCGTCAAATCAAAATGGCTTGATGACTTAAACTGGCTCACGCAATCCATGATTAACAAATACCATTCTGAAGATGAACAACGCTTCTACGGGGCTATTCACGACAAAGCAGCGATGATGCCGAATGCTAATCACAATGATTTTGGGCACACCATCAAAGCGTATTGGATGACTTACCTTACCGGCCAAACATTGAATAACTCTGAATGGTCGCAATTTGGCATCAAAGGGATGAAACACACCTTAGAGCAAGCTCAATACCAGAAAGAGTTCGTGAACGTCTCCCAATATTTTGGCGAGGAACTTCAGAATGCGTGGAAAGGGCAAGAGATTACAGGTTGGCAAAGCAGGCCAAACACTAATTGGGCGTCATCATGGGAATGGGCCGAGCTTGATCAAGCAGCAATGACGGTTTCGCTGGTCGATGCTTCAATGAAAGACGTATTACAATATACCCTACCGACCTTTCATGATATTTGGGTCGACCACAAATACGGCGGCGTGGGGCTTGATCCTAAGCGCACCAAGGCTTTCCATTGGGGTAATGGTTATCACCAGTTTGAACATGCGCTGATTGGCTATTTGTTCGCTCAGCAAGTTGACGCGAAGCCAGCAGTATTACATTACGCAAGGCCAACCAACAGCGAGATGCCAATGGAACCGTATTACTACCATGGGGATGTGGTTAAGTTGGATAACCTAAACGATGGAACGCAGAAGGTCAGTTTCAAAAACATTCGACCTTAGCGTTAGTTGTTTGCTCTAAATGGACTTGAGATGCAGGGCAATGGGGAATGGACAAGGTCAAAGAGTTAACACAATAGTGATATCGCAAACCCAAACAAAAGCCGCAGTCGAGCAGCGGCAATTTTAATGGAAATAATCTGAGTTTAGTCGTCTAGCCCTTTAATTGGGCTCATTGAACGATAAACGGTTTTTACGTCACCTTTGATGGACAGCATACTTAAATCATCAATGAAGAAGCGGCTAGTCATTGTGTGTTTACCACCATTGATGAAGATTTCGATGACCGACTTGTCAACATAAACCTCGATGGTTTGCTTGGTGCTCAACCTCGGCGCCTTTCTCACACACCCAAACTCTTCAGCGTAGAGTTTAGACATATTGCTGCGATCCAGAGTGAATTCCGTATCAATGGCACTGAACACGATGTTATCGCCCGTAGCATTGGCAAGTGTAAACTCAAACTCGTCCGTATCCGTTTCGAGCTCAACCATAAAGCTGGTTGTATCCAGTTCAAGAACATTTTCAACCGTAACCGCTTCACCCTGTAGCGCTTTCAATTCAGGTAAAGCAGACTGAATAAGATAGCCATCTTGGATTTGAAGTTCGCGTGGTAATGACAACATGCCCGCCCACTGATACGCATTAGAAGGAGTATCAATCTCAGGCAGACCAATCCAAGCAATCAAAATGCGACGGCCTTTATCATCTAAGTAAGTCTGTGGTGCGTAGAAATCAAAGCCGTAATCTGGCTGTGCGATGTCTTGATGGTTTTCCAGTTCCGCCGTATCTAGGTTCAGGCGGTCACCCAAAATGTAAGCCACTGAATAGATATTTTTGAAGTCGTATGGGTTTTCACTAGACACGCCTTGCGGAGAAAATAGCATCACCGACTGATTATCTATTTCAAAGAAATCAGGGCACTCCCACATATAACCAAGGTTGTTGTAACAAGTTTGAATTGGACCTTTGTGCTGCCAATTCATCAGGTCTCGGCTGCGATACAGTGCCATTGAGCCAGTCTCTTGAGGAGTTTGAGCACCCACAACCATCAAATAATCGTCGCCCTGTTTCCACACTTTTGGGTCGCGGAAATGTTCGGTGTAGTGATCGTTTTCGATAACCACGCCGTGCTTTTCTATTTTGCCGTCAGCAGACATCTTGGCAAAACATTGAGTTGGTATTCGCAGCCAATTTTCATCGCGCTTGTTACCCGTAAAGAACAACAATGCATTGTCGTTTTCAACCAATGCGCCACCAGAATAAACTCCGTGAGAGTCGTAATCTTGGTCTGGGTGTAGGCCAATGCCGTGGTCTTCAAAATGAATGAAGTCTTTAGTAGAAAGGTGGTACCAATACTTCATACCATGGACAGGACCAACCGGCGTCCATTGGTAGAATAGGTGGTGTTCACCATTAAAGAAACACAGGCCATTCGGATCATTGAGCAGGCCAAACTTAGGCGCAATATGGTAGCTCGGATAGCCAGCGTCTTGTTTGCGAAGATTGACCATCTCATCAATGCTGTCTTGTGAAATCTCTTCTATACGACGATATCTTTGCTCTACCGTCCAGTTCGAATTCAAACTCATACACTCTCCTCGACGGCATTCGTATTTGAAGAGTCTTTTTGAACAAACTGAGTGAGAGCCTCTTGCGTTGGAAGTGCGGTCATCGCACCTTTTTGCGTGGTTGCCAAAGCACCACACCCATTCGCCCACTGGATTGCAGAATCAACGACTTGTTGATTAATCCACTCATCATGTTGAGAAAGCTTTGCAAGTAAGCCGCCAACAAAAGCATCGCCTGCGCCTGTAGTATCCACTGGCGTCACTGAGCGACCTGAAATCAACACACCTTGGTTTTCAAATACTCGCCAAACGCCTTTCGCGCCCTGTGTAACCAGAACAAGCATGTTGTTAAGATCTGCAATATGAGCCAAACCTTGCTCCATCGAAGTTGAACCGGTTAAGAAATCCAACTCTTCTTCAGAGAATTTAACCACATCCGCCAACTCAACCGCTTTCATGACAACAGATTTTATTTCAGATGGGTTTTGCCACACTTCATCACGAAGGTTTGGATCGAAGCTGATGTACCCGCCTGCGGCTTTCATGCGTCGAATGGCTTTAAAGGTACTGCTTCGACTTGGCTCATTAGCCAGAGAGATTGAGCAAACGTGTAGCCACTCATTTTTCTTAAACTCGGGAATATCATCCACAGACATAAACTGGTCTGCACTTGGCTTCACCATAAACGTAAAGCTGCGTTCGCCTTGGTCATCAAGGTCCACCACCACAGTTGATGTGCGTTGTTCAAAGTCCTTCACCAAACGTTCGGTATTCACACCTTCGTTTTGCAAAGTCACTTCCATAAAGGTGCCAAACGGATCGTTACCCACTCGGCCGAAAAATGCGCTTTTGCCTAAAAGGCGAGAAATCGCTACCGCGACATTGGCAGGCGCACCGCCCGGACATTTCAATAATGTCGCGTCAGTCTCCGGAATGAGGTCGACGACGGCGTCTCCAGTTACCCAAACTTGATTCATCTTTCTTACCTTAAAACTGAAAATCATGACAATCGAAAGCAGTAGCAACCAAAAGCAAGGTGACACTTCACGCTGTCATGTAAAAATATAAAAAGGCTAGCTAAGACAAATCACCTAGCTAGCACCCCAAAGCTTAGGAAATGAAGTGAAAAGGGGGACTTCACTTCTAGGGAGAAACGTTAAGCCGTTGCTTTAATGTTTTGTTTATTACGCTCGCGCAGACCTAAAACAACGGTCAGTGCAAAGGCAGTCACGAACGCGATAATCATGCCGACCACGTAGTAACCGATTTTTTCTGGTGATATTGAGATGATACCTGGAATACCAGCAGCACCCAGTGCTTGTGCTTTCACATTGAACATGGTGATAAATGCGCTTGAAACCGCAGCTGCACAAACCGCAGCAATGAATGGATAGCGAAGCTTCAAGTTCACACCGAACATTGCAGGCTCAGTAATACCAAGCAAACCAGTCACACCAGAAGGAATCGCGATACCTTTCATTTTCTTATCTTTACTCATGAACCCAACCGCCAGTGCCGCTGCACCTTGTGACACGTTAGACATCGCCGCGATAGGGAAGATAAACGTACCGCCAGTCGTTGCGATATCCGCAAGCAGCTGAGTTTCAATAGCAATAAAGCTATGGTGCATACCAGTAATAACGAACGGCGCATAAATCAAACCAAACACCGCACCACCAATGAAGCCAGCGCTGTTGTATAGCCAGTTAAGACCGTCACCCAGTAGGAAGCCGATATCACGTGTAAATGGACCCACAACCGTGAATGTCAGTAGACCAGTCACGAAAATAGCCAGTAGCGGCGTTAGCAAGTTATCCAAAACCGAAGGAATAACTTTACGTAGGCCAAGCTCAACTTTTGCTAGAATAAACGCAGAGACAAGAACGGGCAGCACTGAACCTTGATAGCCCACTTTCTCGATTTCAAAACCTAGAATGTTCCAAACTGGAATGCTGCCCGATACTGATGCGCCACCAAAGCCCCAGCCGTTCAGCAGGTCTGGGTGAACCATCAACATACCTAAAGCCGCGCCAAGGTATGGGTTACCACCAAACTTCTTACTCGCTGAAAATGCTAATAAAATAGGTAAGTACACAAAAGGGGCATTAGCAAATGTATTGATCATGTTCGCTAAGTCGGTCAAACCCGGATTAGCGTCGATTAGAGATTTGCCATCAATGAACAAGCCTTGAGCCGTCAACAGGTTGTAGATACCCATCAACAGACCACCAGCAACAATCGCCGGAATGATTGGTACAAAAATATCAGACAAACCTTTCACTGCACGCTGCAAGATATTTTGGTTGTCAGCACCCGCAGACGCCACATCGTTGGTCGACATTTCCGTCATTTCAGTCAGCTTAGCCAGCTCAGCATAAACTTGGTTAACAATACCTGAACCAAAGATGATCTGATATTGGCCCGCCACTTTAAACTGGCCCTTGACCCCTTCTAGGTTATCAATCGCCTGTTCATCAATTTTATCTTGGTCTGCTACTGCAAGACGCAGACGAGTCGCACAGTGTGCAAGTGCGGTGATATTACTTTTACCACCTAATAGAGAAAGCAGCTCTTTTGCTATTTTTGGATAATTCATTACATACCCCATTGGATTATCATTTGAGCTTTTGAATTTTCGGGAACGTTTGCAAAACAAATTTTTGCTTAGAAATAACAAATGATCAAAGATAACGGCTCAATACTGTGAGAATGATCTTCAAATTATCTCCCTAGGATAAGAAGACAGGGTTAAAATCCCCTAATAACAGGTAAATTTGATGCTCTGTTTGCAAACAATCCCAAAACTAAAATTACAATTGGATAATGAATAATGGCTAGTCTTCATGATGTCGCTCGTCTCGCTGGAGTTTCCAAGTCGACGGTTTCAAGAGTAATCAATGATGAGTATGGCGTAAAAGACGCGACCAAGGTGAAGGTGCGTAAAGCGGTTGAAGAGTGTGGCTATCTCCCAAACCAAGTCGCTAAAGACTTAAAGTCTCAGAAAACCAACCTGGTTGGCGTGATTGTTCCTAGGGTTTCTTCCCACGCCACCTCTCAAGGTGTCGATGGTTTAACCGCAGTATTAGAGCAAGCGGGCAAGCATGTTTTACTAGCGAGCACGCACCAAACGCACCATAAAGAACTTGAATACATTCAGATATTTAACCAAAAACGTGTTGAAGGCATCATCCTGTACGCAACCCACCTCGACAACCAATTAGTCAAATCCATTCAAAGCTCTGCAGTGCCAGTGGTATTGGTTGGTCAAGACGGTTCGATGTTTAACATCCCAAGTATTGTGCACGACGACAATCGCGTAGGGTTTGAAGCGGGCAACCGCCTCATCGCGAAAGGTTGTAAGTATATGGGGTTTATTGGCGTGCAAGGCGATGATATTGCGGTTGATAAGATGAGATCAGAAGGCTTCGCTCAATCACTTCAATTCAACGACCTCACACTGCAATTTCACGCCCGCGGCGACTTCACCATAGAATCAGGTTACCAACTGGCTAAACAGTCTCTAAAGGAGCACACACAGCTCGACGGCCTGTTCTGCGCCACTGACCGTATCGCAATCGGTGCGATCAGAGCCATTCAGGAAGCGGGCCTCGTTCCAGGAAAGGATGTCTTGGTGCTCGGTGTGGGTGACGATGAGCTCGCTTCAGTATGCACACCAACGCTGTCTACGTTTAACTATGCGTTTGATAAAGCGGGAGAAAATGGAGCTAAGCTTCTGCTCGACCGTATTGAGAAAAAAGGCTTTGAAATGAGTAAGATGGTGCTGACTTTTAGCACCATTGAAAGAGAATCTTGCTAACGGTTTATTTCAGAGATCAAGTGCTCCCAAGATAAAAAAATGCCAACCTTCGAGTTGAAACGATAAGGTTGGCATTTGATGATGCGACGATCACATCATGATTAACACTCTCTATCTAAACGATATCTCAAGCAATTAGAACCAAGTTTCCATCTGCAGTGCAAACAGAACCTCGCCGCCCTCTCCCATCGTTGCAGCATCTGCTTCAGTGCTGATCGAGTAACCATTCAGGTCTTCACTCCAATCCACATAGCTCACAGCGAAACGCAATTCTGGTCGGTCAAAAAAGCCAGTGCTGGTTGAAAGCTTCAGTGTTGGTGCAACTGTTGCCTTGTAGAAACCACCGCTCGCTTGCTCGGTCGCGTTGTCTAAATCCATGTACTGCAATGAACCTTCGTAAACCATCTCAAAGTTCTCTGTGAACTCTTGAGCTAATCGAACGTTTAAAGAGGCCCATGTGAACTCGTCATTCTTCTTCAGACGGTCTTGGCTATACTCTGCCATTAATGCAGGTGCTAAGCGCCAGTTGTCGCCAATACGAGTGACACCGTAGCTAAACAGGCGAACGGCTTTTGCATCATCCAGTAAATCACCATTTGAGCCGATGCCTTTTAGCTCTGCACCAAGGCCGCTACCCACTAATATACCCGTTTTAGAGAAGCCTTCGCTCACACCAAAGAAGTTGTCTCCATGGTACGCAAACATTGCGTGTACACCGTTTTCAGCTGCGCCATTTAAACGGCTATCGTTGTCTGCTGAGGTCATGCTGCTCAACATCACTTGCCATTGGCCAATACGGTTATTCATGGTTGCAATGTAGTTTTCTACGTCTGTTGATGAGCTATCAATCTCACCAAAATCTCGGCCATAAATAGAGAAATTCGCTTTCCAGTTGTCGCTCATCTGAACATCGTAAACGCCTGCACCAGTACCTGATAAGAAGACAATATCCGAGTCGAAAAAGTGAATATCAAAATTGTCGCGATCGAATCGTTTACCTGCCCAGAACGTTGCTTCAGAAAACGCTTCGGATTCAGAGAACATACTCAGGCGATTCAGCTCTGAATACACCTGTCGAACATTCAACTGGCTTTCGCTGGCAGTCCACTCGTTATTTGTCTCAGTACTATCGGCTAACATGATACGAAATAAGGCACTAGAGCCATCATCCGCAAAGCGCTTATGAATCAAGTTCGCTTCAACGTAATGATCATCTTCAACACCAAGACGTCCAATTGGAGCACCAATGGCACCAGCCGCCGTCATGTAAGGTCCAGTGCCTGTCGCGCCGTTTAGGTCGTCGTTGATCAATAACCCAGAGCGAGCATAGCCGTGAAACTCAAACGAAGAAGCCTTTTCATTGGCCTCGGTGGAGACCTGCTCTGTTTGTGCAACCCTTTGTTCTAATTCATTAATACGTTGCTCTAATGCTGCAACGTCTTCACTTGCTAATACCGATGTAGTCATTAGCCCCATTGTTACAGCAACAGCTAAAGTGTGTAATTTCATTCTTATGTTCTCACGTTAATTGTTTTAGATTACTTGCAAACGTTCCCAAAATAATTCGTAAGCGCATTTAGGCCTATACTTTTGATGTACAAGCTCTTTATCGAAGAAGAAATAGAAATCAGTCGTGTTGATTACTTCACTTTTTGTATCTGGGTGGATGATAGATCGATACTTTCGGGAACGTTACCGAAAATACATAATTCTGATAACTTTGTCACAAGTGAAATTGATTAATGGGCGAAAAATAGTGTCTCGCGCACATTAGCTATCTCAGAAAAATAGAGAGGAAATCCAGTACGATAATTAGGAAAGGCGCTAAAAAATGCAACAGGTTGGCTATAAAAATTAAAGCCTGAGAAGCGATTTTTCAGGCTTTAGAAAGGCGTTCGTTGGTAACAATAGGTCGTTTTTTGAAAAGTGTATGACATTAACTAACGTGACAGTTTATAGAAGAGTAAAGCGTTTAAAAGACTACTTCCTCTTGCCCTGCTCAACCAGTTTCTCATTCCATGCCGTATTGCCGTCGCGCTTGGAGACATCGTATTCTGCACAGAACTGGGATATGGTCATATTGTTGTCGCCAGTCGCCAATTTCAATGCCAACTGAACTTGTTGAAGCTTGCTTTGCAGACGCAGGATCTGACCTGCATTTGGGCTTTTTTCTTTGGCATACTTTAAGGCTGCATGTTTACGCTCTGCCGCGCCCGCCCTGCGATCCGCTTCTGATAACAGATATTTTAGTTGGGCTACACTTTTGCCCTTCTTGAAAGCGGGATCAAGTAGTTCAACGCATTCATCAAAAGATGGATCGATAACGTAGGGGTCAACTTTATGAGCTTGTTGACGCATCCACTCTAGTGCGAGTTTTTCATCTGACATAATTAAATCTTTACCAAAGAAATAGCCCTATATGGTATCGCTCAATAGCAAACCGCTGCAATAACAAATTGAATGAGTTCGTACCTTTCTAGTTTGAACCTAGTGGCAAAGACTAGCTGATCGCTAGAAAGCTACATTGCGTACATATAGTTCAGTTGATAAACAAGTCGTCGAAAAACAAAAATGAGAAGAAGAGAAGATATGAAGGACATGACCCTTTCAGGACAAGATATCCAAGCGATGGATCAACGTGAGCGTGCTCGTTTCATTAATTCCCTATCGGGATTCAAAAGCGCAAACCTTATTGGTACCTGTGATAAACAAGGGCTAGAAAATCTTGCTGTGGTGAGTTCTGTGGTTCATATGGGTTCGAATCCACCTTTGTTTGGCTTCATAGTCCGACCTGCAGAAAGTCGCCGCCACACGTTAGAGAATATCCTAGAAACTCGACACTTCACCATTAACAGCATCGGCGCTGACTTTGTTCAAAAAGCGCATCAAACCTCGGCTCGTTATCCAAAGTCGACATCCGAATTCAAAGCTGTCGGGCTCACTCCTTACTATGACGACATGTTCCCCGCTCCGTTCGTATTAGAAAGTGCTCTCAAAATAGGTTTGGTTTTGAAAGAGCAGATATCAATAGAGAGCAATCAAACACAAATGTTGATTGGTAAAGTTATTACGATTCAAGCCCCCAAGCGTGTCATGATGCCCGATGGCTACCTTGATTTAGAAGCGTTAGATTTAGTCACAATCTCTGGGCTTGACAGCTACCATGTTACGCAAAGGCTGCACCGGTTAAGCTATGCCAAGCCAGACAAGTCTCTGTTTCCGCTGACACGAGAAGGCAGTCCAACTTCATGGGAGGCTTTTGAATTCAATCTAACTCATTTTGTTCTGTAATTGGCCGCGAAAAGTGCTAACTTTCTCTGCTTAACCCAGTTGTCCTACAACATGGCGACACGGCATCTAAACCCTGCACTTTGCACCCAATTCCAAGGACTACTTTGAAGTTAACCCACTTTAAATACAAGACGCGCAAAGGCCCAGACTACCGACATGGCGACCAGGTGTCTTTTATGGACATTAAGCAGACTTTCGGTATGGGCAGCATTCGTGTGGGCGCTTGGGTCACCAAAGAAGAGAAAGAGCTGGCCGCCAATCTGATATTCGATTCGCTAGCAGACCTAGCTTACATCTTGGCTCTGCCACCAGAAGCGATTGGCCTGCGTGGCACATTAGGTTTGGCGTTCGGGAGTGGCGGCAGAAAAGGCGTGCAGGCACACTACGCGCCCAACCAACGTGAATTAGCACTCGCCAAGAACGCAGGAGCTGGCGCGCTCGCCCACGAATTTTGGCATGCGTTTGACCATTACATTGCTGAGAAAGCGTTTGAGATTGGTGATACCTCTGGCCCACGAAAACACACCTTATTTGCCACCGACTGTTGGCTACACGGTCGAAAAGTACGGCCCCATCCATTAAACGAGAGTTTGATGTCTCTATTCGATGCTACCCTGCTAAGCGACAACAACCTGGATAAACACGACTACGTGGCTCGAAGTGTCATTGCTGATAAAGCGACATCTGCACGCTACTTCTCACTGCCAACTGAGATGATGGCTCGCGCCTTTGAGTCCGCCATAGAATCCTGCTCAGATATCGAAAACTCGTATCTGGTCGATGGCACAACCAAACCAGATATGTTCCCTCTTTATCCTGATCTCGCACATCGAGAGGGAATCTACAATGCGATGCTGGGCTATTTTGCTCCGTTAGGACGATCTTTAAGTAAGTAGCCCCTTGCGCCAGTAACATTCTGGATAAACAAAGCGATGAATCATTTTGGACAGCACATGACCAAAGGTTCGAAAGCGTTTATAGTCGACACAAACTTCAACATACGTAATTTAGAGGCATTAATGATCAATTGGCCATCTTTGGTAAAACTCGACGGTGATGATGAGCTTATTTACGTCGCATCCGAGAATGATTTTCAGGCAGAATGCTCAGACATGATCGTGTGCGAAGATGATTACCTCATCGATTCTGAAGGTGACAGCTACGCACTTCAATCGAGCTTAAATCAACTGTCTCTAGCGAAACGAGCACACCAGTATTCGGTTGAAAGCGTGACTAAACTGATTCGAAATCACGAGTTCCAAAAAGCCGAAGTGTGCCTAATGAAGATCCACTTCCTAACGATAGAAGAAGCGATTCAGTCTTTGGCCTAATTCGTTCAACGGTTCGTCCCATTAAGTTTATGAAATGGTTTTAGCTCTAAGTACAAATGTAAAAAGGTCAAGCCGCATGGCTTGACCTCTTCTTTTAAAGTTCAATCAGTAACTCTAGCTAAACCGATTAAGTCGTCGCCTTTTGCGTCGTTGCTAGTTGCTCTGCGACACCTTCTGCAAACTCACCACGTTGTAGTTTCTCACGAAGGATTGCATGTTGATCTTCCGTAAACGTGTAACGAGACATGATAAAAATACGCACCAAAGCCCCCAGAGCCGGCAGTAAAGCAATACAAAAGAACATACCATTCAATGCTGTTTCTGTTTGCTCCGCATTTGGAACATAACCAATAGTTGTCAGAATGAGACCTGTTAAACCGCCTGCTACCGCAACGGATAATTTACCTGTAAATGTCTGACCTGAGAAGGTGATCGCCGCTGTACGTTTACCACTGTGATAATAAGAGTATTCCACGGTGTCTGCGATCATTGCCGAAATAAGAGGGTTAGTCATCATGAAGATGCCAGTGATCACAGCAAGCCACGTCATCACAGCTATTTGGCTATCATAACCCGTCATATAGAAACCGATTCGAGCAATAATTTCGAGTACACAAAGAGCGATAAAAATGTCACGCTTTTTAAAACGCTTGGTCAACACCGGCGTGGCTAAACAAGCAATCGCACTGACCAAAGTAATGGTACCAATTAACGAGACAAGCCCCGCATCACCCATATTGTACGTAAAGAAGAATATGTATAAGCCATTCACTAGGTTGAAGAAAACATTCATGAAGAAGGCAGCAAGAATAAAGAACAGAGGTTTATTCTTGCGTACAGCTTGGAAAGTCTGCTTTAAGGTCACCTTTTCACAACTGGCGGTAGAGATTCGCTCTTTGGTGTTGTAAAAGCCGTTCAACATGAATAACAAACCAGCGATCATCAATACGACAACAGCTGGTAAGTATCCTTGGTCCGCACGGCCATCAGCGAAGTAAGCGCTCAATTTAGGAAAAATTACTAACGTTGCACCAATGCCTGCATTAACACCTAGCATGGCACATGTTGCCGCTTTCGCGCGCTCTTGAGGCTCATCCGTCATTACAGAGGACATCGACCAAAACGGTACATCTGAGATGGTATATAGCGTACCCCAAAGAATATAAGTGATACCCGCATACATAACTTTCGTTGAAGTGTCGGCATCAATATTGTAGAAAGCAGCGATCGTTACCAACACGATAAGGAATGGTGTGAACAACATGTAAGGACGGAATTTACCAAAACGAGATTCTAATGTATCCATGTAGCCCGCTATCAAAGGGTCATTGGCAGCATCCCACACACGAGCAATCAAAAATATCGTACTCGCGGCAATCGGCGATATACCCAAGATATCGGTATAAAAATAGAGAATAAAGGAGCCGACGAGGCCAAAGCTAAAGCACTGGCCTACCCCGTAGCCGAAGTAGGACATCAGCTCCTTATTGTTTAATTTGTTTTGTAGAGTAGTCATAGTTCACGTCTCAATTTAGTTCATTATAGATTGGCTAACGAGCCAGTACTTACGTCTGGCTCACAGGCAATTAATCCACTTCTGCGAGTCTTTTGATTAATTGCACTTCGCTTGGGTCATATGGCTGTCCTTGCTCATCAAGCAGGTCGTGGAACCATCGAGTTGCATAGTTGCTGTCATTGCGTTTGATCTCAGGCCAAGGCAGATGCGTTTGAATCTTGCCTTTGACTAAGCCCCATTGATAGCAACCAATTGATTTATCGTGGAAAATAGGAAGTTGTTCGTGAAGATGGGATTCAGCGTGACGCGCTAGCCACTCAGTACACATCATTGGGCGGTTGTATTTTTCAATAATTTCAACGGCTTCGTAGAATAGGTCTATCGGCAAATAAGCATGGAACGTGATGATGTCAGATAGCTCCATTGCTTTACAGTCTGTTGGATGTTCATAAATAGGTAAACTACGATCCAAAATGCTCGGAGCGTGCCATGCCCCTACCGTTAGAGGTTGTGATGGGCTTTCGGCGCGCGCCCACTCGAAGGCTTTTACCATCAATTCATGGCTGAATCTTTCCAGCTCTTCGTCATAAGCAAGTTCACCATTCGAGGTAAAGATCATGCGGTTGGTCGGTTCGTTGTAGAGATCCCAAATGACAATTCTCGGGTCATTTTTGTATGTTGAGATGATGTCACGAATGTAAGTCTCAACGTCACTCCATTGCGACTTATCCATCACAACATTACGACCAGGGCTTGCCGCAGCTTGGCTATTGTGGAGATCTGGCACTGGTGACTTTTGTTTACCAAGATATGGGTGGTCACCAGAAAAACCACAATCATCCATTGGGGTCATCATCACCTTGATCTGGTTTTGTTCACAAATATCTAAGAAGTGCTCAATGCGCTCATGCAGCCCTTGACGGTCAACCTGCCACACAATGAAAGGCAAATTGGTACGCAGCGTGTTGTAGCCAACCTCTCTCGCCCACGCCAACTCCTGTTCCATTATTTCTGGTGAAAATGAGTCGGCCTGCCACATTTCATTCCAATTCACGGCTGTTCTCGGTAAATAGTTAAAGCCACGCAACCAGCCATGTTCCTTCTGCCATTGCCACGCTTTATCTTCGGACCACTTTTGCATCTTGCTCACCTTAAAAATAACACATCAACTAATAATATTAGCTAATATATTAACTAATAATTTAACCGCTATACGTTCTAGGAGTAAACGTGGCAGCCATCACAGCTTTCAGGTTTCTCAGTTAGAAACTTGTGATCAAAGTCTTTAGAGGATGACCCGAATGAAATCTTTAGCTAATATCTTTAGTTAAGAGAATTACCTACAAGATGAGCAATGGCTAAGAAAGTAACCATGAGTGACATAGCGGCAGCAGCAGGCGTGTCACAATCAACCGTATCCTTGGTGTTAAACGGCTCAACATCAGTCAAGATTGCTGATATCACCAAACACAAGGTGCTTGAAACCGCAGAATCATTGGGCTACAGAAATAAAAAAGTGGCTCATGCGCTAGGTCGCCCTAAAAAAGTCGCTTTGGTTATCAACGGACTATCGAGTTATGACCCTTTCATTGACGCTATTAACGCTGCGCGTGAAGAGGCTTGGGCGAATGACTATATTTTAGTGACGTTTAATTACAGCCACGATGAAGTACTAGCGAGTAAGATTGAGGCGGAAATCAACAGCGGTGATTACGCAGGTTTGGTTTATGCATCGAGTATGACTCGAGACCTTGAACAACAAAGAGTTAATACGACGCTACCAACAGTGCTCTTAAATTGCACCAATGAAAGCCTTAGTGATACACCAAGTATTTTGCCTGCCGATATGATTGGTGCTTACAAAGCCGTTTCTCACCTCACGCAGCAAGGCTATCGTCGCATTGCTATGCTCACAGGCGAGAATTGGATGCTGGCAAGTCAACAGCGAAGCGAAGGCTACCGTCAGGCGCTAATTGATGCGGACATTATCCCAAATAGTGATTACTTAGCTGAAGCTAGTTGGTCTTTAAAAGAAGCACATCAGCAGACATTAGCTTTGTTTAAGTCAGCTCAACCACCAGAAGCTATCTTTTGTGGCAGTGATTACATGGCGATGGGGTGCTATCAAGCACTGGCTGAACTAGGGCTTAAGATCCCTCAAGATGTCGCGGTAGTGGGCTACGACAATCAACAGATCGCGTCAGAAAGCTTCCCTGCATTAACATCTGTTGAGTTGCCTTATTCAGATATGGGTAAACTAGCGGTTGAATCCTTAATGGCGCTGATTGAGAAACAACCCTTGCTATCGAGCAAACGAAAAGTGGAAGGCGAATTGATTATCCGTACCTCCTCGACCAAGTAGGACAAAGTGGGCGCATAGCCCACCATTAACACCTAAAACTCAAACTGATAAACCGTTTGATGTTGGTAGGTTTCCTCCGGGTTTAATACACCTCTCTTACAACCCCACTCGGGCTTATTAGGACCATCTGGAAGGTATTGTGTTTCCAGAGCAAGCCCATCATACAGTTCGTAGTGTTTGCTCTTACCGGGTGTCCCTGCCAAAAAGTTTCCTGAATAAAATTGTACTGCTGGTTTTGTTGTTTTCACCCTCATTATAAGGTCTTTATTGGGCGATATGAGTATCGCTGCTGTCGATTCCCCATCAGTCACTTCCTGCTGAAAAACAAAGGCATGATCATAACCACCAGCCATTTTCTGGTCCGACTCAGTCAGAAAATCCCGCCCAATGAGCTTTGCTTGTGAAAAATCAAAACTCGTATCCTTAACCGCCTTAATTTCTCCCGTTGGGATTAAGCCTTGATCCGTTGGTAAGTAATGGCCTGAACTCAACTGCAATACATGATCCAAGCTTTTCGAACCAGAAGCCTCACCAGCCAAATTAAAGTAAGCATGACTGGTTAAGTTAACGGGGCAAGTCTTATCGGTATTGGCTTCATAAGAAATAGATACTTGGTTGTCATCCGTTAGAGAGTAGGTAACTTTGACAGCAAGATTACCCGGATACCCTTGATCACCATCTTTGGTATGAAGAGTAAACACTACCTTTTGTGCACTTTGTTCAACAATGCTCCAACGCTTTTTGTCAAAGCCCTCTAGTCCACCATGTAATGAGTTTTCACCATTATTCACCCCGAGTTGGTAGTGCTTCCCTTCAAGTTCGAATTGGCCTTTAGCGATACGGTTTGCAAAACGCCCAACAATCGCCCCGAAATAAGCGCTCTGCTCCATATGTTCAACCATATTAGGCGAGCGAAGTAATACCTCTCGAGCTTCTTCATTCACTGGCATAGAACAACTCAGCCAAGTAGCTCCAATATCCATGAATGATGCACTCATTCCATTGCTGTTCTTGAGGTGAACCAGTTTAGCTAACTGACCATCAAACGATGGAGTGGACGCCATGTCTTGCTCTAATTGCTCAAAGTTAGTAATCATTAGTGCCTCTTCGTCTCACAAAAATAGCGTTATATCACCACTAACCCACCCAAAACTAATAATATTAGCTAATATTTTGAACTAGGTAGCCTTTTACTTAATTCACATACCTTTTCAAGCGTCAGATACAAAAACAGCGCCAAATTAGGCGCTGTTTTTCGTTTATAGCCTCGCTAATACATTAAGCGATAAAAATCTGAGCCAGTGCGTAACCTAAGCAACATGCGCCGACGACACCGATTAAACCAACCGACATGAATGAGTGGTTGAAGTACCACTTACCAATCTTGGTGGTGCCAGACACATCGAAGTTCACCGTTGCGATATCTGATGGGTAGTTCGGAATAAAGAAGTAGCCATAAACTGCTGGCATCAAACCGATAAGCAGTGCTGGATCTAACCCTAAGCCAAGGCCAACAGGTAACATCATACGTGCAGTCGCGGCTTGAGAATTCACCACAACCGATACGATGAATAGCGCTAACGCGAACGTCCATGGGTAGTTGGTGACCATTTCCACGATGCCCGATTTGAACTGAGGCATTGCGTACTGGAAGTAAGTATCCGACATCCAAGCAATACCGAAGATAGCAATCGCCGCCACCATACCGGATTTGAATACCACGCCATTTGGCACATCACGCGGGTCAGTTTTGGTCGCCAATAAGATGATACCACCGAAGCAGAGCATCATCATTTGGATGATCACCGACATCTTGATTGGCTTGTCGCCGTCTACGATGGTTCTGATCTCAGGCACCATCGCCACAATAACAATCACGACAATTGAAAGTAGGAAAATCAAAACCGCATTACGAGCCGAAGTTGGCAGTACTTCATCCAAAGATGTCGCCGTCGTGTTTTCAATACGCTTTTTCCACTCAGGATCTTTCAAGCGCGCTTGATAATCAGGATCGTCGTTCAATTCTTTACCGCGTTTCAAGCTGTACAAAGATAATAAGAATGTACCGAACAATGTCGCAGGAACCGTAACCAACAGAATAGAAAGCAGAGTAATAGAGTGTTGGACATCTGAAAGTTGCGCAAGGTAATAGACCACAGCCGCCGAGATTGGCGATGCGGTAATCGCTAGTTGAGACGCAACTGACGCCGCCGCCATCGGGCGCTCAGGACGAATACCGTTCTTTAGTGCTACATCACCAATGATAGGCATGATTGAGTAAACCGCATGGCCAGTACCTAACAGGAAAGTCATCGAGTAAGTAACAAACGGAGCTATCAAGGTAACGCGTTTCGGATTCTTCCTTAACACCCTTTCGGCTACTTGCAGCATGTATTTCAAGCCACCAGCCGCTTCAAGAATAGAAGCACAGGTAACAACCGCGAGGATAATCAGCATTACGGTGACAGGTGGAGACGTTGGTGGCATTTTGAAGACAAACACCTCAATAACCAAGCCAATACCAGAAACAACACCTAAGCCAATACCGCCATACCGGGACCCGATATAAAGTACAACTAATAAAAATAGAAACTCAAAGTACAACATAAGCAACCTTACGAAAAATATGGACTAGTACTATTTTCTCGGTAAGTTCAGCAATTTACTTATTGTTTGATCACACTCTTATTTCAGGCTCACGCTAATTGTTTTTTATAAGATAATGGTCACGCTAACAAGACTGTAAGTTTATGAATTGTAATAGTAATCTAGCCGATAGACCTATAGTTGTTATGTATGATAACCATTATTGTATCTGTTAGAACAGCATGGCCTATAAAATACCATACTCATAACTTAACGATATTATTCAAACTAAAATCAATCACATTCCAAGTCATTTAGTGGCATATTACATCGCCAACTCCTCTGATTATTACTCAACGCTGACTCGCCTATCCCTAGACACTATGTCAAAATAATCCCCCTGATGACGACAACACATAAAGAACCACGGATATGAATTTTCAAGCCGCTATTTTTGACATGGATGGATTGCTGCTCGACACCGAGCGGCTTTGTATGCAAATTTTTGAAGAAGCATGTCACGCGCAAGGGGTGCCATTTTTACAAGATGTTTATCTAGGCATCATTGGTTGCAACGCAAAAACCATTGAACAGATCTTTAGAAATGGCTACGGTGAAAACCTAGACTACCCAGCACTGAATAACGAATGGCGCACGCGCTACAGTGCGATTGTTAAGCATCAAGCTATCCCTGTAAAAGATGGTGTGATTGAGCTGCTAGAGTGGCTAAAATCGAATAACATTCCAATCGCGGTGGCAACCTCTACTCAGCTCGATATCGCAAAGAAGAAGCTTGAGTTGGCTGGTCTGGATTCTTACTTCACCTCATTAAGTACAGGCTGCGAAGTGACTCACGGTAAACCTCACCCAGAGATTTACTTGCTGGCGGCTGAGCGCCTAGGCGTTGCTCCTGAAACTTGTCTTGCATTTGAAGATTCAAACAACGGCATTCGCGCATCGATGGCAGCGAACATGATCAGCTTCCAAATCCCTGATTTAGTAGAACCATGTGACGAAGTAAAAGCGCTTGGACACACCATCAGCCCTTCTCTGCATCATGTGTTAGCGCAGCTTCAACAAGCCGCCGCTTAAGCTCTGATTACCGTTGATAACGCTTTAATCAACACAGAATAACCTTTCTATTAAGCCGACTCACAGAGTCGGTTTTTTTGTGGGTATTCCTTTTATAAAAGATAAAAACTCGCGCTTGAAACTGTTAAAGTCGATATGAAACGACACGGATCGATAAGCAACATTGATAACGTCTAAAAATGGAGAAAGAGACGCGTGATTGAAAAACTTGAAAGCCAACTGCTTGATTTTGCACAACAAGAAATGATACAAGATGCGGCGCATGATATCAGCCACATCAAGCGAGTAGTCAAAACTGCTAAGGCTTTATGTACTCAAGAACAAGCTAAGCTTGAGGTCGTTCTGCCTGCTGCTTACCTTCATGATTGTTTCACCTTTCCCAAGAATCACCCAGACAGAGCCAAAAGCTCGCAAATGGCAGCAGACAAGGCGATCTCTTTCCTCAAATCTATCGAGTATCCCGCGTCCTATCTTGATGAGATCCATCATGCGATTGTCACGCACAGTTACAGCGCTAACATCACACCAGAAACCTTGGAAGCTCAAATTGTTCAAGATGCTGACCGCCTAGATTCGCTCGGTGCGATTGGCATTGCTCGCTGCCTATACGTTGGTCAAAGCTTTAACGCAGAGCTTTATAACCACGAAGACCCGTTCGCTGAACATCGTGACTTGGATGACAAGCATTACAGCGTCGACCATTTCTACGTGAAACTGTTCAAGCTGGCTGAAACCATGAATACAGAATCCGCCAAATTAGAAGCCAACAAGCGCACCGACTACATGCGCGGTTTTCTTGATCAACTGGCCTCAGAGGTATAACACCTTGCGGCTTAAAACTATTTAGCTGTTTTGTTTAATTGATTTGAAGACAGTAAGTAGCTTAGGCTACTTTTCATCTGCAAGTTTGACCCCATATCATTAAGCATTGGCTACACAGATGTAATTTGGAACCTCCAATGACCCAAGAAAAATTCGACACTATTTATCAACGCGCAGCTCACCGTAAAGGCGGAGCGGCCGAGCTCAAAAAGATTGTTCGCGCGCCCCTTTCCCAAGCCGAGCTATCGCAAATCACCGACGACCGTTGGCTAGCCGCCTTTACCGAAAAGGTATTCCAGTGTGGTATTTCGTGGAATGTGGTGAGAAAGAAATGGCCGCAATTCGAAGAAGTGTTCTTTGAATTCGACATCGAAAAGATGCTGATGCTACCGAATGAAATGTGGGAGCAGAAAGCGCAAGACCCGCGCATTATTCGCCACCTGACTAAGGTGATGACTATCCCTGCCAATGCCACCATGATTCACAACGCCAAGCGTGAAGCGGATTCCTTCTCACAAATGGTTGCCGACTGGCCTTCAGAACACATCACAGAACTTTGGGATTATCTGAAGAAACACGGCAAGCGATTAGGTGGTAATACTGGTGCCTACACTCTGCGCCAAATGGGTAAAGATACCTTCATCTTGTCATCGGACGTTGAAGCGCACCTACGCAGTACCGATGTGATCGATAGCGGTCGTAACACCAAGCGAGCACAAGTCGCGGCAAGTAAAGCTTTCAACGAGTGGCAGCAGCAATCAGGACGTAGCCTGAGCGAGATCAGCCAGATCGTGGCATACAGCTGTGGTGACAATCGAGTTTAGTTACGAAAACACCCTCGTATCGCTGTTACACAATCTCATGCTGCTCGATATGCACCTGTCTTTGTGCAAACTACATGTTATAAATCATTAACAAACCAGCGTGTATCGCACTTTCATTCAGTAGCATTGTATAGATAAATGTATACAATATAGAGTAACACTCATGAAATATACTCGAGCCACCCTCTTCGACTAAACAAGGGCCCTTATCTCTATGACAGCTCTCAAAAACTCTGTCTCCAAAGGTGTAAAAACGAAAGTAACCGGCCAAACTCAAGACGATGTTGTTTACTGCCATATCTTCGACGCGATATTAGAACAAAGGCTGCCACCGGCCACAAAACTAAGCGAAGAAGCGCTAGCAGATATCTTCAGTGTAAGCCGTACTATCATCCGTCGTGCCTTGCTACGTCTCTCGTTAGAGCAAGTTGTCGTGATCCGCCCTAACCGAGGTGCCGTGATTGCAGCCCCCACAGTAGACGAAGCCAAACAGATATTTAAAGCACGTGAAGTGATGGAGATAGCGATCACTGAGCTTGCTGTGAAAAACGCGACCAAAACACAGATAGAAGAGTGCAGAAAGTTGGTCGCGAAAGAGAACTGCGCCTTCGACCAAGGCGACTATGGCTCTGGTTTACGATTGTCTGGTGAGTTCCACATTAAACTGGCAGAAATGGCAGAAAACGCACCTCTGCTCGCTTTCCAACGCAGTTTAGTGTCGCAAACATCACTGCTGATCGCTCAATACGAAACAGGTAACCACTCAAACTGTTCTCTAGACGAACACTCAGGGTTACTGGATGCGATTGAGTCTGGTAACGAACAACAAGCGGTAGAATTGATGCACGAGCACCTAAGCCACATTCGTTCTAAACTCAACCTAGACAGCAGTACGGCTTCTAGTGACCTGCATGTGGTGTTCTCTGATCTGCTTAAGAGCAAGTCATAGAAGATTCAGCAAGCGATTAACAACTTTTGTTTACAAAACAGGAGAGAAGTAAGCCTCAACGTTTACTTCTCTTTTTATACGTGAAACCCTCCTCCATCGTTAGAAATCATGCCTAACTTCCTTGTTCGCCTTGCTATTACTAGCCTGAGTAAGTCTATAGAAGCACATAGCACAGGAGCCCCACCTCAACAAAACATCCTATATTTTTGTATACATACTTAAAAATATATTCATCCCTCAAAACTTATAGAACTCAGCAAACCTTATATAAAACAAATAAATAAAACCAAAAATCCATTGTATACAATTTAACACTAAATGACTTTGTTGCATTTTTGTAAATAAATAGTTGACCAAGGGGTCAGGATGGATAATTATTGAGTTAGAAGTCAAAAAGAATACACATGGAAATATGTCGATTTACAAGGAGGTCTCTTGATTACTTTTTTGCTCAATCAGGAAATAAGATGTGAAGATAATCTGTCGCCGAATATGACAGTGCTCAACTACCTTCGTACCAAGGTTAATAAAACCGGTACAAAAGAAGGTTGTGGGTCGGGTGACTGTGGTGCATGTACGGTAGTTCTGGGTGAAGTGGTTGATGGACAACTGCAATACCGCTCGGTGAACTCTTGCCTGACGTTCGTTTCAGCGCTGCATGGAAAGCAACTGATCACAGTAGAAGATCTACAAAACCGAGATCGCTCTTTGCACCCAGTGCAGAAAGCAGTGGTGGATTTTCACGGTTCACAGTGTGGTTACTGCACACCTGGCTTCATCATGTCGATGTTTGCGCTAGGCAAGAACAAACCCGATGCGAGCAAAGAAGACGTCATGGAATCACTGGCGGGTAACCTATGTCGCTGTACGGGCTACCGACCAATTGTTGATGCTGCGATGTCGCTTTCAACAGACCAACCTTTGATCGACCAATTCGCTGAACTTGAACGCAACACCATCAAGAAGCTAGAAAATATTCAAGACACCGAGGCCAACTTACGCCTTGGTCACCTCACCGCTTTTTCCCCGAAAAGCACTGATGAGCTGGCCAAGCTTTTTCAAGCACATCCGAACGCTAAGCTGGTTGCTGGCGGCACGGATTTAGCACTGGAAGTGACTCAATTCCATCGTGAGATTGAAACGCTGATCAGCGTAAACCTAGTTGAAGACATGAAGGTATGCAAGGAGACCGACACCGATTTAATCATTGGTGCCAATCTACCTATCAGTGATTCTTACTCACTACTGAAAAAACACTACCCAGATTTTGGTGAACTGCTGCATCGCTTTGCCTCACTGCAAGTGCGTAACCAAGGCACCATCGGCGGTAACGTTGCCAATGCCTCACCTATCGGAGATACCCCTCCTCTGCTGATTGCTCTCGACGCGAAAATCAAACTTCGCTGCGGAGACGAGTCACGCACCATGCCGATTGAAGACTACTTCATCAGCTACAAAGTGACGGCGCAAAAAGAGAGTGAATTCATTGAACAGATCATCATTCCTAAACCAACTAACGATAGCTTCCGAGCCTACAAACTATCTAAGCGCTTAGATGATGATATCTCTGCAGTGTGTGGTGCATTTGATATTCAAATCGAAGACGGCAAGGTGTCTTACGCTCGTATCGCCTTTGGCGGTATGGCTGCAACACCTAAGCGCGCGGCGCGTTGTGAAAATACGTTATTAGGCAAACCGTGGACAGACGCTAATATTAAGTTAGCAATGCAGGAACTGTATAACGACTTTGAGCCGCTATCTGATTTCCGTGCCAGCCAAGAATACCGTTCACTGTCGGCAGCAAATATGTTGCGTCGTTACTTCATTGAACAGCAGAACAAAAACAACCAAATCGAAACAAGGGTAACGTCTTATGTCTAAATCAAATTCCTCTGTTCACAAGAGCAATGCGATGACCCACGAAGAGATGGTTACCATTGCAAAACAAGACCTAAAAACTGGCGTAGGTAAAAGCGTTAAACACGACAGTGCAGCCAAGCAAGTAACGGGCGAAGCGGTATACATTGATGACCGCCTAGAGTTCCCAAATCAGCTGCACGTATATGCACGCCTGAGCACTCAAGCACACGCCAACATCACCAAAATAGATTTATCACCGTGTTACGAATTTGAAGGCGTGGCAATTGCCATTCAAGCCAAAGACGTACCGGGTGAATTGGATATTGGTGCGATTCTTCCTGGTGACCCACTGCTTGCCGATGGCAAAGTAGAATACTACGGCCAACCTGTGATTGCCGTGGCAGCCAACGATTTAGAAACCGCGCGCAAAGCTGCACACGCTGCAATCATTGAATACGAAGAGCTTCCTGCAATTCTTGACGTAAAAGAAGCGCTAGAGAAAGAACACTTCGTCACAGAGAGCCACACTCAACAGCGTGGTGACTCTAAAGCAGCACTAGCAAAAGCAAAACACGTAATTTCTGGTGACCTAGAGATCGGTGGCCAAGAACACTTCTACCTAGAAACTCAAATCAGTAGCGTGATGCCAACTGAAGATGGCGGCATGATCGTGTACACCTCGACCCAAAACCCGACCGAAGTTCAAAAGTTGGTTGCGGAAGTGATTGGCGTACCGATGCACAAAGTCGTGATTGATATGCGTCGTATGGGTGGTGGTTTCGGTGGTAAAGAGACTCAAGCAGCCTCTCCAGCATGTATGGCAGCTGTGATTGCTCACCTCACCGGACGACCAACCAAAATGCGTCTGCTACGTAACGAAGACATGCAGCAAACTGGTAAACGCCACCCGTTCTACAACCAATATACGGTCGGTTTTGACGACAATGGTGTGATTCAAGGTGCCGACATTACCGTTGCAGGTAACTGTGGTTACTCGCCAGACTTATCAAGTTCTATCGTCGACCGCGCAATGTTCCACTCAGACAACGCCTATTATCTAGGTGATGCAACTGTAGTCGGTCATCGATGCAAAACCAACACAGCATCGAATACCGCTTATCGTGGCTTTGGTGGCCCGCAAGGCATGATGACCATTGAACACATCATGGACGAGATTGCGCGTTACCTGAAAAAAGATCCTTTGGAAGTACGTAAGGCGAACTACTACGGCGAAGAAGGCCGTAACGTGACCCATTACTACCAAACCGTTGAAGACAACTTTTTACCTGAGATAACCGAACAGCTTGAGCGCAGCAGTGACTATCACGCACGTCGTAAAGAAATCGCTGAGTTCAACAAGCAAAGCCCTATTTTGAAGAAAGGCCTAGCGATCACACCAGTGAAATTCGGCATCTCGTTTACTGCGACTTTCTTGAACCAAGCAGGTGCGCTCATCCATATCTACACCGATGGCAGTATTCATTTGAATCACGGTGGTACGGAAATGGGGCAAGGCTTGAACATCAAAGTGGCACAAATCGTTGCACAGGAGTTCCAAGTCGATGTCGAACGTATCCAGATCACCGCTACAAACACAGACAAAGTTCCGAACACATCACCAACCGCAGCCTCATCGGGCGCCGACCTCAACGGTAAGGCCGCGCAAAACGCCGCAATAACCATTAAGCAGCGCCTGATCGACTTCGCTTCTTCGCACTTCAAAGTGTGGCCTGAAGAGGTGGTATTTAAGAACGGCATGGTGCAGATCCGCGATGAGATCATGACCTTCAACTCATTTGTTGAACTGGCTTGGTTTAACCAAATCTCGCTATCGAGCACCGGTTTCTACCGCACTCCGAAGATCTATTACGATCACGAGAAAGCACGCGGTCGTCCGTTCTACTACTACGCGTATGGTGCCTCTTGCTCAGAAGTTATCATCGATACCCTAACCGGCGAGAACAAGATTCTGCGTGTTGATATTTTGCATGACGTGGGCGCTTCACTGAACCCTGCGATTGATATCGGCCAAGTCGAAGGTGGCTTTGTGCAAGGTGTCGGTTGGTTAACAACGGAAGAGTTGGTTTGGAACCAGCAAGGCCGCTTGATGACCAATGGCCCGGCAAGTTACAAGATCCCAGCGATTGCCGATATGCCAATTGATTTCAGAACGCACCTTTTAGAAAACCGCAGCAACCCAGAAGACACCGTCTTCAACTCGAAAGCCGTGGGTGAGCCCCCTTTCATGTTGGGTATGTCGGTATGGAGCGCACTGAAAGACGCAATAAGCTACGTAGCTGTTGATGGCGCGATTCCTAAGCTCAACACACCTGCAACGCCAGAGCGCATTCTGATGGCGATTCAGGAAGTAACTGAAACGGCTCCGACTTCGGTCGATGCACAATCAGAAACGGCTTAGGGCTCATATCGATCGTTTAGCTTGGGAAGCATAAAAAGGGATTTAGGAGGACATATGTTTAAGGATAATTGGATTCACGAACTGGCAAAACTGGAAGAGAACTACGAACCGTGTGTGATGGTGACAGTGCTTGAAGACAGAGGTTCCGTTCCACGCGATGCGGGTACCAAGATGCTTGTCACTCGTGACCGAATCATCGCTACGATTGGTGGTGGTCACCTTGAACATGTGGCCACTAAAATGGCTCGCGAGATGCTGATTGCCAGCGAAAAATCACTCAAAGTAGAACGCTTCAACCTAGGCGCTCGTTTAGGCCAATGTTGTGGCGGAATGGCGACGTTAAGCTTTGAACCGATTGGCACTCAGCAGAACCAGCTTGTGCTGTTCGGCGCTGGTCACGTTGCCAAAGCGTTGCTGCACATTGTCGCAACCCTACCCTTCCGTGTGACCTGGATTGATGAGCGTGAAGAAGTATTTCCTGAAACGCTACCACACGGTGTGAAGAAGCTTGTCTCAGACGACCCCGTCGGTGAAGTGAAACACATGCCGCCGAACAGCTATTACCTAGTGATGACGCACAACCACCAGCTCGATTTTGACCTAACCAAAGCCATTATCGACCGTGAAGACAGCCGTTACTTCGGCATGATCGGCTCGCTTACCAAGCGTAAGAAGTTCGACTTCCGCTTAGAGCAGCGCGGCTACAGCCAAGAACAAATCGAAACCATGCTTTGTCCGATTGGTATTAGTGCTGTGAATGGCAAACATCCTGCCGAAATTGCGGTATCGGTTGCGGGTGAACTGATCGCACGCTATCAAGGCCAAGCCCTTGAACAAAAGCGCCCAACCAAACAATATCGAAATCAGGATTTGACCGATCAACATAGTCAACCAAGCGACGTAGGCGAACCACCATTGGAAGAGAAGATCGCCTAACACAAGTCGCAAAGCTTTAGCGGCCATAACGTCGCTGAAGTCATTAAAAGGAAGTAAACATGACAACGCAACGCAAAGCTTATCGCGCCAGTATTTTACACAGCGTCGCCGACCCAAAAGACGTCGGTATCGATGAGTCTTACGACTATTTTGAAGATGGTGTTTTAGTGGTTGAGAACGGCCATGTCGTCGACTTAGGTCATGCCGACGAGGTATTGGCTCGCCAACCCAAAACACTCGAAGTAAAAGAATACAAAAACAAGCTGATCACCTCTGGCTTTATTGATACGCACATCCATTACCCTCAAACAGGGATGATCGCGTCTTACGGTGAGCAGCTTCTTGATTGGTTAGAGAACTACACCTTCCCAGAAGAAAAGCGCTTTAAAAACCCCGTCTACGCACAAAAAGTAGCCAAGCTGTTTCTTGACGAACTAGCCAGCAATGGGACAACTACAGCACTCGTATTCGGCACGGTACACAAAGAGTCGGTAAATGTATTCTTTGAAGAAGCTGAGAAGCGTAATCTACGTATGATTGCGGGCAAAGTTTTAATGGATCGCAATGCGCCTGATTACCTCACCGACACTCCAGAATCAGGCTATGCCGACTCAAAAGAGCTGATCGAGAAATGGCATAAACGCGGTCGTTTGCACTACGCCGTGACACCTCGTTTCGCACCAACCAGCACACCAGAACAACTTGCTACTGTCGGTAAACTGCTAGAAGAATACCCAGACGTGTACATGCACACTCACCTTTCTGAAAATGAGAAAGAGATCGAGTGGGTGAAATCGCTGTTCCCAGAGCGCGACAGTTACCTAGATGTATATGACCACTATGGTCTGCTGCATAAACGCTCGGTATTCGCGCACGGTATTCACTTATCAGATTGCGAATGCAAACGCCTAGCGGATACCGATTCGGCAATCGCATTTTGCCCAACCTCTAACCTTTTCTTAGGCTCAGGTTTATTCAGATTACCAGAAATGGAAGAACACGGCATTCGTGTCGGCGTGGGTACTGATGTTGGCGCAGGCACCAGCTTCTCGATTCTTCAAACCATGAGTGAAGCGTATAAGATCATGCAGTTACAGCATAAGAAGCTGCACCCGGCTAAGTCACTGTTCTTGGCAACACTAGGCGGTGCTCGCTCGCTGCATTTAGAAGACAAGATTGGTAACTTGGAAGTCGGAAAAGAAGCGGATTTCGTGGTGCTCGACTTACACGCCACACAATTGATGCGCTTCAGGATGGAGCAAGCGACCAAGCTTGAAGAGAAACTGTTCGTGCTAATGAGCTTAGGTGACGACAGAACCGTCAGCGAGACTTACATCTACGGCGAAAAAGCTTATGACGTGAATTTCAAAGATTACAAAAAGCTCGTTAGTTAGGCTTAAAACCGAGTAACAATCGCTAGACAGCGACAAGCCGTCGTTAATTAAAAATCCGTCCAGATTTATCTAGCCTTTAAAGACCAGTTGCTGATGCCACTGGTCTTTTTTGTGCTTCATTCAAAGAAATATAAATTAACCGCTCACAGACAACGATCTTCGGTGACGCCAAGTCATTATATTGATAGGTTAATGTTTATACATCTCGACTTTATGCTTCGTTTGGCGTCTCTCTAAAACATTCGTTTCTCAGCTAAATGGAAGCACCCAATCTAGAAAGGAATTCTATGTTCGAACAGGTCGTCAGCATTCTGTTTCCCGTTTTTGCTTTAGCCAGTGCTGGCTTTGCGGTAGGTCGTTGGCTCAAGCCCGATTTCAAACCGATCAATCGTATCAACATGGATGTGTGTATTCCTGCTTTGGTGTTTGCATCACTGACCACCATGCCCCTCGACACCGAGCAACTGCCACTCATCACCGCTTCTTTGGTTTCGGTGTTGGTGCCCGCTTTATTGATGATTCCAATCTGTAAGATCTTTAAGCTCAACTTCAAAGCTTGGGCTCCGCCACACATGTTCCGCAACAGTGGTAACCTTGCGATTCCTCTATTCACGTATACCTTTGGTGAGAGCGCATTAGCCCCTGCAGTACTGCTGTTTGTGGTGTCGGCTTGCGTGCACATTAGTGTTGGTTTAGCACTGCTGAGTGAAGGTAACCCGATCAAACAGATCCTCAAAATGCCGATATTCTTAGCCGCTGCGTTGGCGATGACGCTAAACCTATCTGGTATTGCAGTATGGAATCCAATCTACGAAGCCACCTCACTACTCGGCCAAGCAGCCGTGCCTATCATGCTGTTGTCACTGGGTTCGCAAATGGTGAACTTGAAGCTAAGTGGATTAAAAGTTGGCTTGCTGTGTACGGCTCAATCGCTGTTCACAGGGGCCATCGCCTTTGCCATCATCTATTTCTTTATCCCGCTGCCTACGCTGCATCTTCAGATGATGGTGCTGTTTACCATGCTGCCACCTGCCGTGATGAACTACCTGTTCGCAGAAAGGTTCAATGTCGAGCCGCCCAAGGTCGCATCTATGGTGTTGTTCGGCAACTTCCTGAGCGTGGTTACCTTGCCGATCTTGCTGTCCTTCGCGCTGTCTATGTCGTCTTAAAGAATCGCGAACCTTCAGGTTTACAACCTTTAAAACTTAGCCAATCAATAAAAAGGGAGCGCAACTTAGCAAAGTTGAGGCTCCCTATTAAGAATATATTTATTGTTTCTCTACACTGTGTGTCTCTCCGCAAGCACCTCTTTAAATGCGAACATGCCATTTAACGCTGCAGGGAAACCCGCATACACCGACATCTGCAATATCACTTCTTTGATCTCTTCCTTGCTGCATCCGACGTTGAGTGCCGCATTCAAATGCACCTTAAGCTGAGGCGCACAATTGCCAAGTGCAGTGAGAGCTGCCACGGTCGCAATCTCTCGCGATTTCAAATCCAAACCGGTGCGCGAATAGATGTCACCAAAGGGATACTCGATAGTATATTTGGCAAGATCAGGACAGATATCTTGCAGGCTTTCGATAACCTGTTGCCCTGCTTCTCCGTCGATATGATTAAGCCTTTCTAAGCCAATGTCGAAACGCGATTGATTCATAGGTTTGCTCCTTTTTGTGATTTACAGGAACACCTTACAAGTTAGAGTCGACTCTAAGTCAACGGACTTTTCCATCTCGATACAAACTAATTTTTTGCTCTAGCGCAGCCAGATGCTTTTGCTGCTCTTCAATATGGGAACACAAATTTTGTTGATGCTGTTCCAGCAACGCTTGCCGCTGAGAAGTCGAATCTGGCCCTAACTCCCTCAACTTTGCGTATTCTAAAATCTCATCCAGTGGCATTGCGGTGTCTTTTAGACGCTTCACAAACTCAATCCAGGTAACGTCCTTCGATGTATAGACTCGATGGCCGCTACTGTTTCGCTGAACATTTTTCAACAAGCCGATTTTTTCATAGTAGCGAAGCGTATGGGCTGACAAACCCACCAACCGAGAAAACTCACTCACATTCATTACTTCACCTTTTCTATCTGGGTATAAGTACTAGGAACTCAAACTATCCGCACTTATCTAATTTGAGCTCTGCGGTCACTTTCGTCAAACGCAAAGCAATAGCAAAACACACTAAGTAAGGACTCACATACCAGAAGAGGCTTTCTAATGGCTGCTTCACCTGCGCTTCTCTGGTTTTTATGTATTGGTTTTTCTGCTTCTCATACTGACTCAACATACCATCCACCCACACTGCATCGTTTTCCACCAACGATACGCTAGGCGCAGGAACCGTAAAGTCGGCGGCGTTGGGCAACAGAGTGAAATCCACATTTTTAAACGTAATGGCCGTGTTCAAATACCACAAACACGCTTCATGATGCTGACCATGAGTGTCTAAAGACGGCTGACCGGTACACATATCACTTCTTAATTTATCCAAAGAGAACTGCTGAATCGACTCTAAAATAGTGACCGCTCTAGTTTGTTCAGTCTCAACCCAATCACCCGCCACCGATGCACGAATTTCAGAAACCGCACCCAGCATGCCGATACCCGCCAACAGCGGCCATAAATAATCCATAAGCTTCCATTTGCGTCGGCTCAAGTTGAACCCACACCAAATTGGAATATGTAAGATGAGCGTTAGCCCTAGTGATAGCAAAACGAAATTAAAGGAGCTAGAGAGCATGAGTTCGCTATCAAAGAAGTTCTTCATAATGAGAGACTTGCCTGTATAACAAAGAGAAATTTGATACTAGGTTCGATATTAGAAAAGAGTGTAAGAGGAAAGTAAAAACAGCACCAAGAATTGGCGTGGCGCCTTGCGCTGTATCTCGAGGTCACCTACCACTACCAAATAGAATCATCAGTGTTGGTAAATTTAGACCCAACAACATTAAACAGACATGCATACTCATTCAATCGATAAAATGATATTTATAAATTCATATTGTCCAAAAACAAAAAGCCCCGGTTATAGGAACCGGGGAAACAGGGTGGGATGAGTTTGGCGCGTGCCCGTAAACCAAACTCTCCCCAAGCCTCACCTAAGACTCATGCTCTTAGGGAAAGGATTCACATCATTATTGGAGCGTAGCGCCTTGTTCTACCCAAGTGCCGATCAGTGCGCGTTCTTCGTCGGTCATTTGAGTCATGTTACCAAGCGGCATCACCTTGGTTGTGACGGTTTGAGCAACAATCCTTGGTACGTTGGCTTTAATCTCTTCTGGGGTATCAAACATCACACCGGCTGGCGCAGCAGCAAAAGCGGCGTGGCTTGGGGTTGATGAGTGACACACAGAACAGCGCTCTTGAATGACTTTGTTGATGGTTTCAAAGCTTACGCCTGCGCTAGCCGTTTGCATTGCGTGGTCTGCAGGTGCAGCTTGAGAACTAGTCGTTGAAACGGTGTCGTTTGCAGCAAGTTCTTCTGTCGCTAATTCAGTTGCACTGACTTGCACTTCTTGAACCACTGGCGCTTGTACAACCGGAGTCATCTGCTTTTTGGCGTAAGGCGAGGTAACAAACGCAAGCGTGATCATCCCTAATGCTGCTACTGGCACTGTCCATGCGAACTTCTGACTACCATGACGCGTGTTGAAATAGTGACGTACCAAGATGCTGAAGATCGCTAGGCCAGCAAGGATCAACCAGTTGTATTCCGAGCCATAAGTGCTTGGAAAGTGGTTACTGATCATGATGAACAGCACTGGCAGTGTCATGTAGTTATTATGACGAGAACGCAGTAAACCCTTCGCTGGCAATGCCGGATCCGGTTCGCGCTTCTCTTCAATCGCTTTCACCAAGTTACGCTGCGCAGGCATGATTACGCGGAATACGTTACCCACCATGATGGTACCAATGATGGCACCCACGTGGATGTAAGCACCACGACCACTGAACACTTGAGTTAAGCCATAGGTAGCAGCGACCAGCAGCACAAACAGCACAACGCCAAGCAACACAGGCGTTTTACCCAATGGCGAATCACACAGTAAGTCGTAGATAAACCAACCGGCAACAAATGAACCAATACCAATCGCGATTGCGGTGGTTGAATCCAGGCCAGAACCCGGTGCAATCAGGTAAATTTCAGCGTTAAGGTAGTAAACCACACCCAGTAGACACACACCGGTGATCCACGTGAAGTAAGCTTCCCACTTGAACCAGTGCAGATGCTCTGGCATTTCTGGTGGCGCGAGTTTGTACTTTTCTAGGTGATAAATACCACCGCCGTGAATCGCCCATAAGTCGCCTGAAAGGCCAGTTTTAGGGTTAACTCGGTTAAGGTTGTTCTCTAACCAAACAAAGTAAAATGATGCGCCTATCCACGCAACACCAACAATCATGTGAATCCAGCGAATCGCTAAATTCAACCACTCTGTAATATGCGGATCCATAATAAACTCCTGTATCACAACACTTTAGCTAAGCATTGCTCTTCCTTATTGTCGTCCGTTGGCAGATCGTCCAAATGCAATGCCACTCGATCGTTGTCGAAATAAACTTCATCACAGTTGTGCCCTTCGCCGCCTCTATCGACGATCAAGAACTGGTCTTGATCGGTGAGGGCAAGAACAGGGTGATGCCACACCCCTTTGTGATAGTTCACTCCTTGACGGCCGTTACTCAAGAAGGCTCGACTCTGAGCTAGCGCTGGGTCATCGCCTTTTGGCGCCACAACAATTAAATAGGGTTGACCGAGTAATGGAATGAATGCCTGAGAGCCAAGTGGATGACGCTCTAACATTTTGATGGTCAGTGGGTAGCTTAACGGTGTGGCTTGGAAGATGCTGATGATGGCTTCTCCGTCTTGGTCTTGTACATCCGTTGTCGCTAGCTTGTGGTAGCGACGTGTTGATCCACTGTTGATCATGAAGAAATCACTATTATCGGACTCGATAACATCGCCAAACTCTGCAAAAGCCTGCTTGGTTAACGGTTCGATGGATAAACGACGTATTCCATTACTCATACTCATTTCCTTACCTATTTCGCTTTCGTACCAAACAAACGCAAACGGCTGATACCGCCATCTGGGAATATGTTTGCACGTACGTGAGTAATCGCACCAAGGTCGTTAACCTCAGAAATGAATTCGTGAATCTCGTGCGCTTGCAGCTTTTGTGCAGGCAACAGTTCACGCCAGAATAGGCTTTGTGTTTCTACTTGGTCGTCGGTACCGCCTTTCACGTAAGCCGCTTGAATTGAGCAGCTGTCTGGATAGTTACCTTTGAAGTGTGCCGTATCAACTATGATACGCTCGATGTTGCCAGGGTGGCCGAGTGCCACGATAACCCAATCGTTACCCGGTGTACGACGACGCGCGGTTTCCCAACCATCACCCATGTTTTCACCGCGGCCTGGGCCTAAAATGTTGGCTTTATTGCCGTAGTGTTCGTCACTACACGCCAACGCTCGACCACCGTGTTCAACGGCTGCTAGATCAACTTGTTGTTGAGAATCTATCGCGTCCCAATCAACACTTGGTCGGCCATAAACACGTAAGCGTGCAACACCGCCGTCTGGGTAGATATTCAAACGTAGGTGCGTAAATACTTGGTCACTTTCGATTGCTTCAAGATGATGGTGATCACCTTGTAGTGCCATTGAAGGCAGGATTTCTTGCCACTCTGTTGAGTCTGTTGGCTCACCTTGTGGTGAATAACACGCGTCAATGGATGCCGAAGGTGGGAAGTTACCTGTGAAGAATGAAGTATCAATATCAACACCAGCAATGGTGCCAGCTAATCCAAGGCGAACCACGCAGTAGTCGTAACCTTCACCGCGTTTACGTCTGCTTTCCCAGCCGTCCATCCACTTACCGTTGTCGTCGAAGAAGTCATCTTTCCACTCTGGTGCAGCATGGCTAAGCAGACGGCTTTTATCTGCAAAAAAATCGTCTGTTACGAAGATAGCTTCTGCGCCGATTTTCTCGTCTGCAAGGTTTATGTACTGTTCAAATTTATGGGTCATGTCCGTGTAATCCTATGAAATTAATCAAGTAATAATAAAATGAGAAATTAGTGGCTAATGTTTTATAAATCAAAACTTTAGCGTACTAAGACTGGACTGAGATAGCTGTTAACTCCGTTAACTTACATATCCCAGAGACGAAACATCGCGATCTTGTTGATCTCTTGAATCGCCGTAGCAAACTCAGTTTCACTATCATTTCCTAATCGCATCTCGAACGACTCAAGAATTTGGTAACGATTGGCTCCCTTCACCGCCATAATAAAAGGGAAATTGAAGCGACTTTTGTAGCTGTTGTTGTAAGAAGTGAATTTTTCAAATTCTTCGGCGCTGCACTTTTCAATGCCCGCCCCCGCTTGTTCTTTGGTCGACGACTCGGTAAGTTCGCCGTTTACTGCAGCTCGACCGGCTAAATCCGGGTGAGCATTGATCAAAGCCAACTGTTTGCCTTGGTCTGCACTTAACAAGGTCGATGCCATTTTCAAATGAAGATTCTCGATATGGTCATCTTCGGCACTCAAACCTTGGTCATACACCGCTTCAGCAACCCACGGGCTATGTTCGTAAACATCAGCAAAGTGCGCGACAAAAGTATCGCGGCTCATGGTTGTTGGTTGGCAAGATCGAAATTCAGTCACGTTAAGCCTCCTTGCTTCACTGCTACTTCTGTTGTTGATGAACGTTGTTCGGTTGATAAGGGTGATGTTGGTGCCAGTGGTTGGCAATATCGATTCGACGACATAGCCACACACTGTCGTGCTGTTTGACGTAATCTAAGAAGCGTCTTAATGCAGCAATACGACCGGGACGACCAATCAGACGACAATGCAACCCAACCGACATCATTTTCGGTGCGGTTTCGCCTTCCATATAAAGGGTGTCAAACGTGTCTTTAAGATATTGGAAGAACTGATCACCCGAGTTGAAACCTTGCGCCGTTGAGAAACGCATGTCGTTTACATCGAGTGTGTAAGGGATCACCAATTGCGGATGACCAGTCTCGGTGTGCCAATAAGGCAGGTCATCATCATAGGCATCGGAGTCGTAAAGAAAGCCGCCTTCTTCTGCGACTAAGCGACGCGTATTGGGACCCGTTCGCCCGGTGTACCAACCTTGCGGGCGCTGACCCGTCACTTGTTGGATGATCTCAATCGCTTTAGTCATGTGATCGCGCTCTTCAGACTCATCAATGTATTGATAGTCTATCCAGCGGTAACCGTGGCTACAGATTTCGTGCCCCGCTTCGACCATGGCTTTGGCAACGTCTGGGTGACGCTCAATCGCCATTGCGACCGCAAATACGGTCAGTGGGATTTCATATTCATCGAACAAGCGAAGAACACGCCACACACCCGCTCGGCTACCATACTCATAGATGGATTCCATGCTGATGTGACGTTCGCCTTTGATCGGCTGTGCTGACGGGATCTCTGAAAGAAAAGCTTCAGACTCGTCGTCTCCATGTAACAAACAACGCTCACCGCCCTCTTCATAGTTCAATACAAAAGAAACCGCGACGCGCGCATTACCTGGCCATTGAGGGTTTGGAGGATTAGCTCCGTAACCGATCAAATTTCTTGAATAATCCTTATTCATCCAAGTACTCCTAACATAAGTGGTTGGCTTAGCCGCTCTTTCGTTGGTTCATCAAAATGAATCAGTGAGTGGATTTTCCAAAAACCGAGCAACCTTACCCCGTACATTTATTGTATACAATTATTTATCTCAATGTAAAGATTTTGTTATTAAAGTTAATTTTAATCATTCATATCATTTAAAAACAACAGGTTAATGAAACCCAAGCTCACTAAAAAACGATAATAAAGATCTATAAAGTCAGAAAAAACGACAGATTAACCAACATTTTTATAACAATTAACTTTACTAATTGTGTACAGTTCGTACATAGTTAGTGATAACAAAGTGACCAGTTGCATTCTTTGCAAGGTCGAATTACACAGATAAACCACGGAACAGAGGAGCGCCAAAAGCGCTATTAAAGGACTATGGGAAGACTAACAACACACGTATTAGACACGACTCACGGCTTACCAGGTGCAGAGATCAAGGTAGAGCTTTATAAGGTCAACGAAGACTCAACAGAAAAGCTGGCGACGGTACTCACCAACTCCGATGGCCGAACCGATGCGCCGATTCTGGCAGGAAATGATTTCCGACCGGGGAAATACCAATTGGTGTTTTACGTCGCTGATTACTACAGAAGCAAAGGCGTGGAGCTGGATGGCGTGCCCTTCCTAGATGATGTGGTTATTCGCTTTGGTCTAGATAATCCAGACGCGCATTATCACGTTCCTCTTCTCGTCTCGCCTTACAGTTTCTCAACCTATCGGGGCAGTTAGTCCCGTGACCTAGAACTTCGAACTAGGCTCAACCGACAAATATTGAACAGATTCACGTGTACACCCCAAAAGGTGTGCACACACTAAACACGCTCATATAAAAATACTAACAACGTTATTAGTTAGAAGTTGATGACTAAACAACAGATAACTAAAGAAATAGCGGCTAGGAAAAAACCTTAAAACTTAATATTGAAATCTCGCTGTATTCAATAAATGGATCACAACATAAAAGGACTTGCTGACATGAGTGAGAGTAAAACAGAAATACTCAACCAAGATGCGAACAACGGAATTTTAGAGAAGTTTTTTAAAATTAAGGCCCACGGAAGTAGCGTAAAAAATGAGTTAGTCGGCGGTGTCACTACCTTCGCAACCATGGCTTACATCATCTTCGTTAACCCACAAATCATGGCCGCTTCAGGCATGGATTCAGGTGCGGTATTCGTCGCAACCTGTATTGGTGCTGCGATCGGCTGTTTGTTAATGGGGCTATTTGCCAACTGGCCAGTTGGACTTGCACCGGGCATGGGTTTGAACGCCTTCTTCTCGTTTACTGTTGTGAGTGAAATGGGTTATAGCTGGGAAGTGGCACTGGGTGCGGTGTTTATCTCCGGTATTTTGTTTGTCGGGATGAGTTTTTACAAAGTACGCCAATGGATAATTGAAAGTATCCCAGTGAGTCTGCGTTATTCCATGACAGCGGGTGTTGGTTTGTTCTTGGGTCTGATTGGCTTAAAAACGGCAGGTATTGTAGTGGAAAATCCAGCAACATTGGTTTCTTTAGGTGACTTCACCAAACCTGAAGCGCTACTGGCCGCTATTGCTTTCCTCATTATTTCGGTTCTGAGTGAGCGCAAAGTATTTGGTGCAGTGTTAATTGGTATTTTGAGTGTGACTTTGGTCGGCATGATGCTTGGCTTAGTGCATTACAACGGTTTCTTTGCTGCGCCACCAAGTTTAGCGCCTACGTTCCTAAAAATGGACATTATGGGCGCTCTCGATGTTTCAATGATCAGCGTTATCTTGGCCTTCCTTTTTGTAAACATGTTCGATACCGCTGGTACTTTGATGGGCGTGGCTGAGCGTGCAAACCTAACCAATCCTGAAACGGGAAAAATTGAAGGCCTGAGCAAAGCGCTTAAAGCCGACAGTATCTCAAGTGTGGCAGGTGCGTGTGTGGGTTGTCCGCCAGTCACCAGTTATGTAGAAAGTGCCGCCGGTGTTGCAGCAGGCGCACGAACAGGCCTATCTGCGATTGTGGTTGGCGTATTGTTCTTAGCGGCGATTTTTCTATCACCACTTGCAGGCATGATCCCAGCTTACGCAACTTCTGGAGCACTCATCTATGTAGCGTTCGTGATGATGAGCAGCATGCAGCACATCGACTGGAAAGACTTCACAAACGGTGCTCCTGCTGCCATTACGGCGCTAATGATGCCCCTAACGTTCTCTATCGCCAATGGTATCGCACTGGGTTTCATTACCTACACAGTGCTGAAGCTGGCGACAGGTAAAACAAAAGACGTTTCAATTTCGATGTACTTCCTAGCGGCTATCTTCATCGCCAAGCTCGTATTCATCGGCTAATCACCAAACGTAACTATCGCTTGGCCTGCTCGCAGGCCGAGCTATCAAGAAACAGGTTACAACACCATTTTTATGACCCTACGCAGTTTGTAGAAGTCAATGTTTGACCGCCAATCGCCTGTAAACGGAAACACAGGCAAAGGAATATCAAATGAAACTTCTTTACACCCTTAATGAAAGACCGCCGCATAGCTTAACCCTCCTACTCGCGCTGCAGCATATGCTCGCCTCAATCGGTGGCATTGTCGCAGTACCCCTTATTGTTGGAGCATCGATTGGCCTGCCTAACACGGAAATCGTTTCACTGATCAATGCGGCACTATTAGCCTCAGGCATCGTGACCGTCGCTCAGTGTCTCGGCTTTGGCCCTGTTGGTATTCGACTGCCCGTTGTGATGGGTTCGAGCTTTGCCTTTTTGGGCGTCGCCATTTCAATCGGCAACGAAGGCGGTGTCGCCGCGATCATGGGCTCAGCGCTAATCGGCTCGTTTGTGGTGATAGGTGCCAGCTTCTACATGGACAAGGTGCGTACGCTGTTCCCAACCGTGGTAAGTGGTGTGGTGGTTACCTTAATCGGCTTAACCATTTTACCGGTTGCCATGAATTGGATCGGCGACGCTCCAGCCAACACTGAGCAATTCGCCACCTTACCTAAACTGTTTCTAGCACTGGTCTCTTTGGGGATCGTGATTGGCGTATCGGTTTACTGTAAAGGCGCGGTGGCGGCCTCCGCTATCGTGATTGGTTTAGCCGGCGGTTACATTGTGGCGCTATCACTCGGCATGGTGAATCTTGATCAAATCAGTTCTGCCGCATGGGTTGGCGGGCCTGAGCCCTTCAAATATGGCTTTACGTTTTCTGTCAGCGCCATCATCAGCATGAGTTTGGTGTACATCGTGGTTATCGCTGAAGCAACCGGAGACTTCATGGCGCTAGGGAACAACTGCCATACTCAAGTCAGCGGTAAAGATCTAAAACGTGGATTACTGGGCGATGGGCTTGGTAGCACACTCTCTTCCATTCTCACCGCGATGCCATTGGCATCATTCAGCCAAAACGTCGGCATTGTCGGTATCACAGGTGTGGCAAGCCGTTACGTAGTAGCTGCAACGGGAGGTTTATTAATTTTAGGTGGCTTATTTCCGAAATTAGCCGCCATTGCCGTCACGATCCCGAAGCCAGTGTTAGGCGGTGTAGGATTTGTGATGTTCGGTATGATCGCCTACGCGGGTATCCGCATGTTGATAAAGGCCGCAGACACCAAACGAAATGCCTTGGTAATCTGTGTTGGTTTGGCGTCTGGCTTGGCAGTGACTTTCGAGCCCAGATTGTTGCAACACTTGCCGCATGATCTCGCTAACTTTCTTCACTCTGGCATTACAACCGGCACCATCATGACGGTTGTTCTAAACCTTGTATTGCCTAAATCTTCACGAGCAGAAGAACAAGAAGCGCTAGCCGAAAGCCACGCGCAAGTTGAACTCGAAATGAAAGAGCAAGCTGAAGAAACACTACACTCAGACGATCAATTAGGGGTTCAACAAGAAGCCAGTACAAACGTTCAAACGGCGACAGAAAGCCCAGAACCCAAAGCTAATTAGTTAATGATCGAGTTAACTGGATAAATCTTACACTAAATGGTTCGCTAACTCGCGTAAAACCGATTTCCGTAGAATCGCGGGCGTAATGAGAACACTGAAAGTTTCTGCGCCCTTGGTTCATATTATCTTTCAACAACAAATACCACATAAAGACCCTCTTCCCTGAAAAGGCAGAGATGGCTAAGGACTACTATGAATGGACACCATCTGGATTAAGAATCCTCTCGCAATCTACACTGGCTCGCTGGCTGATGCAGAAGGCGGCATTGTCACTGAAGGTAATAAAATCATTGAATTGGTTGGCAAACACAAAGAGCCGACTTTGCCCGTAGATTACAGCGTCGATGCCTCTCGTCATGTTGTAATTCCTGGGCTTATCAATGCGCACCACCACTTCTATCAAACTCTAACGCGTGCCTACCCCGGCGCGCTCAATAAAGAGCTCTTCCATTGGCTGCAAAGCCTCTACCCGGTTTGGGCAAACCTCGATTCTGAGATGATGAGTCTTGCTACAGAACTGGCTCTGGTTGAGCTGATGATGTCGGGCTGTACCACCGCTTCAGATCACCATTACTTACTGCCAAACGGACTAGAACATGCCATCGATTTACAAGTCGAGGCCGCAGAGAAACTGGGTGTAAGGGCGATATTCACTCGCGGTTCCATGAGTCTAGGGGAAGATGAAGGTGGGCTACCGCCACGACACACCATTCAAACCGAACAAACCATTATTGATGACAGCCAACGCTTGATTCGTGATTACCACCAGCGTGATGAAGGGGCGATGATTCAAATCGCACTCGCGCCTTGTTCGCCATTCTCGGTCACCACCGATCTAATGAAAGAGACCGCCAAGATCAGTGAGCGTGAGAACGTGATGATGCACACGCACCTTTGCGAAACGCTGGATGAAGAGGATTTCTGTATAGAGAAGTTTGGTCTACGCCCTGTCGATTACCTAGAAGATGTAGGGTGGCTTAACGAACGCACTTGGCTTGCTCATGGTATTCACTTCAACATAGAAGAAATTAGACGCTTGGGTAAAGCAGGGATTGGTATTAGCCACTGCCCAACTTCCAACATGATGCTGGCTTCCGGTATTTGTAAGAACAACGATCTTGAAGCCGCTGGCGTAAAAGTCGGACTGGGTGTCGATGGTTCCGCCTCGAATGACGGCTCAAATATGATTGCCGAAGTGCGCATGGCAATGTACTTACAGCGCCTGCAGTATGGTTCGGCGAATGTGTCGCACTTTGACGCACTGCGCTGGGCAACCTCAGGCTCCGCAAGCGCAATGGGTAGAACCGACATTGGTACGCTAGAGGTCGGTAAACAAGCCGACATCGCGATGTTCAAACTCGATGATATTCGTTTCTCTGGCAGCCACGATCCACTGGCTGCCCTACTACTTTGTGGAGCTCAACAAGCGGATAAGGTGATGGTAGCCGGAAAATGGCGAGTTAATGATGGGGCTGTAATTGGCGTAGACATGGAGCAATTAATGCACCGACACCATGCTGCTGCAATGAAGCTCGGCAAGCTGGCGATGAATAACTAGGTACACGCCAACTAGAAAAGCGAAAACAAAAAGGCCGACATGATGTCGGCCTTACTTATTCATTCACAGCCCCGTCCTCAATGTGTAAATACATTTCAGGAAGGGACATTATAAGCACGAAAAGAATATCTACAATGACCTTTATATTAAAATACAATGTCTTAACTCAAATCCTAAACAACTTCCAGAATAATTTTCTCAAGCTTATCTAAGCCTTCGCTGAGTACTTCAGATTCGATAGTTAATGGTGGAAGCAGACGAATTACATTCGCTTTTACACCACACGAAAGCAGAATAAGACCATTTTCTTGTGCTTTCGCTATCACCGCTTTAGTTAAGTCCTGCAATGGCTTGCCTGACTCTGGATCAGTAAACTCAATAGCCATCATCGCTCCAGTGGTACGTATTTCACCAATAGCTGGAACCGATTCCTGTAGCTTGCTCATACGGGCATTCACAACCTCACCAATGCCCATTGCTTTAGCACACAATTGCTCTTCTTCGATAATTTTTAGGACTTCTAAACCAGCCACACACCCCAACGGAGAGCCAGCGTAAGTACCACCTAAGCCACCTGGCAGTGCCGAATCCATAACACCGGCTTTTCCCACTACTGCAGAGATAGGGAAACCACCCGCAATACCTTTTGCCATTGTTATCATGTCGGGTTCAATGCCCAGATATTCAGTGGCAAACATTTTACCCGTGCGCGCAAAGCCCGTTTGAATTTCATCCGCGATAAGCATAATGCCGTATTTGTCACACAACTCACGCAGGCCTTGAGCAAACTCCGCGGGGGCTTGATAGAAACCGCCTTCACCTTGCACAGGCTCAAAGATTATCGCCGCCACGCGTGATGGCTCAATATCACACGCAAACAAATCATCGAGCGCTTGCAGGCTTTGTTCTGTGCTTACGCCATGAAAAGCATTTGGGTAAGGTGCGTGAAATATTTCATTTGGAAATGGGCCAAAGCCCGCTTTGTAAGGCGCGACTTTACCAGTTAGCCCCATGGTCATATTAGTACGGCCGTGGAAGCCACCTTTAAAAGCAATCACACCACTGCGGCCAGTATGAGCTCTCGCTACTTTCACAGCATTCTCAACCGCTTCAGCTCCTGTTGTCAGGAAAATCGCTTTTTTATCACTGTCACCGGGGGCGAGTTCTGTGAGCTTTTCTGCCAGTTCAACAAAGGAGGCATAAGGCGTCACCATCGCACAAGTGTGTGAAAAGTTATCCAGTTGAGCCTTTACCGCTTCGTTGATACGCTTATTTGCATGCCCAGTATTCGTTACCGCGATACCAGCAGCAAAGTCGATATATTTATTTCCATCCACATCCCACACGTGAGCATTCTCTGCTTTTTCGACATAAAGTGGGTACAGTGCGCCCATGCCTTGAGCGATAACTTGGCTTCTTCTTTGATGTAGTTGTTGATTTGTCATTGTCATGTCCTTTGATTAGTTGCCGCCAAAGCAGAGATATTTGATGCTCATGTATTCATCGATACCTTGTTTTGCCCCTTCACGCCCGATACCGGACTGCTTAACTCCACCGAAAGGGGCTACCTCGGTAGAGATCATGCCTTCGTTAATTCCTACCATGCCGTACTCCAGTGCTTCTGCTATCTTCCATACACGGTGGATATTTTGGCTATAGAAGTAAGACGCTAAGCCATAGATAGTGTCGTTAGCCATTTCGATAAGCTGTTGGTCATCATCAAATTTGATCACAGGAGCGACGGGGCCAAAGATCTCTTGCGAGATAATATCCATATCATGCGTAACGTTTTTGAGAACGACAGGTTGCATGAATAGACCATCAAGAGTTTTCGGCTCAGTAACTGGTTTCGCGCCCTGTTCGATTGCGCCGTCAATGAGGGACTGAATACCTTGTTTTGCTGATTCGCTGATTACCGGACCAACATTTACACCCTCTTCTAGACCATTGCCTACTTTAAGCTGCTGCACTGCTGCATCGAATTTTTCAACAAACTCATCGTACACCTTGTTATGTACATAAAAACGGTTAGCGCAGACGCAGGTTTGACCGGCATTACGAAACTTAGACGCCATTGCACCAAGCACAGCCGCATCAATATCTGCATCATCAAATACGATAAATGGTGCATTTCCACCAAGCTCCATTGACGTTCGCTTGATGTCGTTTGCACTTTGCTGCATCAGCACTCTTCCAACTTGCGTAGAGCCCGTGAAAGAGAGCTTACGAATCAGAGGATGTGAGGTAAAAATACCGCCAACTTGACGAGAATTCGCGCCCAATACCACTTGCAGTACATCACGAGGAATGCCCGCTTGATATGCTAGCTCAGCTACAGCAAAAGCAGATAAAGGTGTGGATTCAGACGGCTTCACAATAAAACTACAGCCAGCCGCAAGTGCTGGACCTGCCTTACGAGTTATCATTGCAATAGGAAAATTCCACGGAGTAATCGCACAAGCTACTCCAATAGGTTGTTTCATAGTTACAAGGCGTTTGTCGCTACTTGGCGCTGGAATTGTCTCACCATAGGTACGCTTCGCTTCTTCAGCAAACCACTCGATAAAGCTTGCGCCGTACAACACCTCACCTTGTGCTTCTGCCCATGGCTTGCCTTGCTCTAACGTCATCAGGCGACCGAGATCTTCCTTGTTATCAAGTAACAACTGATACCATTTTTGTAGCAAACCAGAACGGGTTTTGGCTGGCAGCAAAGCCCACTCTTTTTGCGCGAAGCTTGCACGCTCGATCCCATCTAAAATGTCATGTTCAGGTGACACTGGTGCATAACCAAGTATTTCACCCGTCGCGGGGTTACTTACAGCAATGCCCTGGTCTTGATTTAGCACCATAAACGACAGCAATGATTGATTTGTAATTTGTTGCATGGTGATTCCTTTTGACAGCTTTACCTTGGCATCTACTGATAGTTACCCTACCAAGCAGAAAACCAATAGCTCATTGTTTTAATAGTGATTTTCTTAAGCAGGGATCTGCTGAGTAATGCAGTGGATGTTACCTCCACCAAGCAAAACCTCACGCGTTGGTATACCAACGACTTGATAATCAGGCATCGCTTGCTGCAATATTTTTATTGCCTGATCGTCAGTTCTATCATCGAGCAATGGCAAAAACACATAGCCATTCGCGATAAGAAAGTTGGCATAAGAAGCACTTAACCTTTCTCCTGCATCACGTGTCATTCCGTCACTTTTATTAATTCCGCTGGCTTCTGCTTCGCTATAGTGCAAAGGCCCTGGCAACGGTAAACGAATGATTTCAATCTCTCGGCCTTTAGCATCAGATTGAGCCTTTAACACTTGCTCCGCCTGGCGAGATAATGCAAATTGTGGGTCTAAAGGATCATCTGTCCAACTCAATACCACTTTCCCCGGGGCAATCACATGCATCAAATTATCAACATGTCCGTCAGTCTCATCATCGAATAATCCTTTAGGCAACCAAATGACCTTTTCAATACCCAGATATTCTTTGAGATGTGTTTCTATCTGTTGTTGATTCAACTCAGGGTTGCGCCCCGGACTAAGCAAACACTCTTCTGTTGTATAGAGCGTACCTTCACCATCGGTATGAATTGAGCCCCCCTCTAAAACGAATGGGGCGTTGTAGTGATCAATCCCAATAATGTCACATACTGAGCTCGCCACTAGGTCGTCCTGCTGCCAGTTTTCATAGAGGCCATTGTAGTCACCACCCCAAGCGTTAAACTGCCAGTTGATTCCACGACGCTCGCCGTCTTGATTCACCAACACTGTGGGCCCAATATCACGCATCCACGCATCATTGAATGGGATTTCAACAAGCCGAATGTCTGAATGAAGCAATGTTCGCGCCTTATCAAATTGCTTCGCACTCACGGCGACACAAACCTTAGTCACTTCAGCTATCGCGTTCGCAATGCAAGCAAATGTTTGTTGGGCAGGAAGGGCATTATCACGCCAATTGTCTCGTCTTTCTGGCCAAGCTAACCAAACTTCTTCAATAGGATGAAACTCAGCTGGAAAGTAGAACCCATCTTGCAGTGGTGTTGTCGATAACTGCATAGTCTGCCCCTTTAAACTGCTAGTTTGCCCACAGAGCCATATAGATCTGGGCGGCGGTCACGGAACAGCCCCCACGAGTGACGCGCTTGAGCCGTTGCGGCTAAATCAATCTCCGCGTAAATGATAGCTTCCTCATCACGTGGCGCTTCTGCTAACTTGCCACCAGTATGATCGGTAATAAAAGAGGAACCGTAGAATGTAGTTTCAATGCCATCATCACACTCTGTGCCTACGCGATTAGACGCAATCACAGGAACCAAGTTTGCAGCGGAATGGCCTTGCATAGTACGTTGCCAGTGATCACGAGAATCTAAAGTTGGATCTTGTGGTTCGCTGCCAATAGCAGTTGGGTAAAAAATGGCTTCTGCACCGTGTAACGCTAAGCTACGAGCAAGCTCCGGAAACCATTGATCCCAGCAAATTCCAGCGCCGAACTTACCAAGCTGGGTTTGCCATACTTTGAAGCCAGTATCTCCAGGACTAAAATAGTATTTTTCGCTATAACCCGGACCATCCGGGATGTGTGATTTGCGGTAGTTATCTAGCACAGTGCCATCGGCATCAATCATCACTAATGAGTTAAAGAAAGTATTGCCCGCTTTTTCAAAATAACTAACTGGAATCACGACCCCGAGCTCTTTTGCCAATGCACTCATCTCTGCTATCAACAAACAATTGTCTACTTCCTCAGCCAACTCAAAATACTTAGCTTCTTGCTTCTTACAAAAGTAAGGGGCAGCGAACAATTCCTGCGGCAAAACCACATTGGCACCGTTACTCGCAGCTTCACGAATCGATTGCTTAGCTTTATTTAGGTTATCTTCCAGATCCCAGCTTTTGGTCAGTTGCAGGGCCGCAAATTTTACTACTCTACTCATTGGATGTTCCTTATCGTCCGGTTAGATGGCCAGTTTATCTCTTAGGTTGTAATACGCTGCGCCAACTGCTGTGAATGGTATTTGGAAGTGACGTCCACCAGGGAAGGCGTAGTGCTTGAGTTGTGCGAAGGCATCAAATCGTTCGGCATGCCCTGTTAAGGCTTCTGCCAATAGCTTGCCAGCCAAGTGAGTACAGGTAACTCCATGACCACTGTAGCCTTGCAAATAATAAATATTGTCATCGAATGCGCCGAACTGCGGCATACGCGAATAGGTAAGTAAGAAGTTACCAGTCCATGTGTAATCAATCTTGATACCTTTAAGCTGAGGGAAAATACCTTCTAGCTTAGGACGAATCAGAGACTCAATGTCTTGAGGGTCACGAGCGCCATAAACCACCCCGCCCCCAAACAACAAGCGTTTGTCGGCACTCAATCGGAAATAGTCCAGTAAGTAATTACAGTCTTCAACGCAGTAGTCACTTGGTAAAACCTGTTTTAGTTGCTCATCGGTAAGCGGCTCTGTCGCCACGACTTGAGTTCCACATGGGATCGCTTTGTTACTGATATTCGGAGCCAACCCACCTAAGTAGGCGTTGCCAGCTAACACCAAATATTTACTCTTCACGCTACCGCTCGCTGTTCTTGCAACAGGATTCGCGCCTTTTTCAATGGACGTTACCGCTGACTGTTCAAAAATTTGACCACCAAGAGAAACAAATGCTGCGGCTTCCCCCAATGCGAGTTTAAGCGGATGAATGTGCCCACCACGCATATCAAGCAAGCCACCGGTGTAAACTTGAGTACCAACCGCCTCTTCTACTTGGCTAGCATCCAACATGGTGAGTTGATCATTACCATATCGCTCCCAGTTTTTCTTATGATGCTCTAAACCTTTTAACTGCTTTTTGTTTAGCGCGGTAAATAGGCCACCGCGTTTGTGGTCACACTCAATATCGTATTTTTCGATTAGGCCACGAATGACATCTCCGCCTTCGAAAATCATGTCACACAGAGCTTTAGCGTGGGGTTGGTCGTAACGGCTTTCAATCACATCAACATCTCGGCTGTAGCTATTGACGATCTGTCCACCATTACGACCAGTTGCTCCAAAACCGACTTTGGCACTCTCTAGTACTACTACCTTAAAACCTTTCTCTGCCAAATGAAGAGCTGAGGATAAACCGGAAAAACCAGCCCCAACCACACACACATCACACTCAATGTTGCCTTGCAGTTGTGGGAACTCTGGCATGTTCGGGATAGAGTGGGCGTAAAACGAATCCGTATGCTTATTCATAGTGATATTCCTTTATTAATCATCAGCAGGCTAAGGGTGAAGGCGAATCCAAGTGGTTTTGGTTTCGGTGAATTTTTCGATGGCGTGCAGTGACTTATCACGGCCATTACCACTCATTTTGAACCCACCAAAAGGGACGGTCATATCACCTTCGTTGTAGTTGTTCACCCAAACAGAACCTGCTTGAAGCTGTTTAGCTACACGGTGTACGCGGTTAATGTTGTCGCTCCAAAGCGCCGCACCTAAACCGTATTTTGAATCATTGGCGATTGCGACGGCTTCAGTTTCATCTTTAAATGAGATAACACAAAGTACAGGACCAAATATTTCTTCCTGGGCGACACGCATTTTATTGTCAACGTTATCAAGAATGGTCGGCTCAACAAATGCACCTTTGCCTTCAACATCACCACCGCAACGAAGAACTGCACCTTCCGCTTGGCCAAGCTCTATATATTCAAGCACTTTTGATTTGTGACCTTGATCGATGAGCGCTCCCATCGAAGATGAGGTGTCCATTGGGTCTTTCGGCATAAAGGATTGAGCCGCAGAAATGACTTTATCAACAAAGCGATCTTTGATGCTTTCGTGCACCAATAAACGAGTTGCAGCGACACAAACTTCGCCTTGGTTATAGAAGCAACCACCAGCGGTTTCTGCGGCTGCACGATCGAGGTCTTCACAGTCTTCAAATACGATATTGGCATTCTTACCACCAGCCTCAGCAAACACACGCTTAAGATTGGTTTCACCAGAACGAACCATTAATTGACCAGCAATACGAGTAGAACCCGTAAATGCAATACAGTCGACGTCTTGGTGTTTCGCTAAAGCATCGCCGGCTTCATGGCCAAAGCCTGTAACGACTTGAAAAACGCCACGTGGTAAGCCTGCTTGATTGGCGAGTTGACCAATATAAATAGCAGTGAGAGAAGATTTTTCAGAGGGTTTAAGAATAACGCTATTACCTGCTGCTAATGCAGGGCCAAGTTTCCAGCAAGCTAACCACAATGGAAAGTTCCATGGAACTACCGCAGCAACGACACCGATAGCTTGATGAGAAACAAAGGCGTGTACATCTTGTTCCGTTGGCGCGACTTCCCCATACACTTTATCGATGGCTTCTGCATACCAACGCAGTGCGCTTGCAGCACCAGGGATATCGGTTGAAACGCTGTGGCTGATTGGTTTACCCGTATCTAGGGTTTCCAGCAACGCAAGTTCTTCACGATGTTGGTCAATCAGCGTTGCAAATTGGCTGAGTACCGCTTTGCGGTATGACGGAGCACTGTTGCTCCATTCACCAGAAAGGAAAGCTTGACGAGCACATGTTACAGCAAGCTCAACATCTTCTTCTTGGCAACGAGCTATCTGGGTCAATGTCTCGTCGGTAGCCGGGTTAACAACATCTAGAGTTTTTCCACTGATAGCTGCGCTATATTCACCATTAATAAAGGCACGATTTTCGATGTTTAGATTGTTTTTCAGTTCAATCCATTGTTCTTGGGTTTTCATACGCTCTCCTTGTTATCACAACAAGGCAAGGCCCACTTAGAATGTGGTTGGCGTATGCGCGCTTATCATTCGACAAGCCTTGTCTGTGTGATTTGTAAACTTGTGCGGCTGCGTCGTATCAATAATGTACGATTCACCTTGTTTAAGGACAAAAGATTGCTCTTTGTATTCCAGAGTGATTTCACCCTCTAAAATAGTGCCGATTTCTTCGCCTTCATGTTTAATTTCCGCCGCACCCGTTGTACCGTGGGGGGCATACTCTTCAATCAAAAATCCAATTACCTGTTCTTTGCTGCCGTTGGTTACCAATTTCATTGAAACCGACTCACTGCCCATTTCAACCAACTCTTCAGGTGCAACGACAACCTTCACTTCATCGCTTTTGGATTGTTCAAGTGTGAAAAACTCCGAAAGAGATAAAGAAAAAACATTCACTATTTTTTGTAACGAACTCACTGACGGGCTTACCTTCGCATTCTCAATCGAAGAGATCGCGCTATGTGTAATACCTGCTCGTTCGGCTAATTCTCGTTGTGACAATCCATGTTCTTTTCTTAATCGAACAATATTTTTACCAATCTCTTGGTTGTCCATGTAGGTGGCTCCTAACTTATAGAGAGGCCGCCATCATAAATTCTTTAAACAAAATTTGAGAGAAATGATTCGTTTTTGCTTTCCATTCTGGGTGCCACTGCACGCCAACAAAGAATTTTTGCCCAGGAAGACTAAACGCTTCAACTAAACCATCCGGTGCTTTAGCTTCCACAGTCAGTTGGGGAGCTAATTGGTCAACCCCTTGGTTATGAAGGGTGTTAACCTCAAAAAAAATAGTGTTTTCCCAATGATTTTCCGTCAGCCATTTCTCAAACAAACTTTGTTTTTGCACCAGTACCGCGTGTGATGGAGCGTACTTTTCTTCAAAGTCTTCGACCTCACTCTCTCTATGGTCGTTGAAACCTGAATCATGAACTGCTGGGTTCAGTGAACCTCCCAGAGCAACATTCATTTCTTGAAATCCACGGCAAACACCAAAACACGGAATGTCTTTGTCTATCGCTTGACGAATCAAAGTAAAGGAAAGCTCATCTCGAGCTTCATCTTTCTTAGGCTCTTCATGAGTGCCGTTGTAATGATGTGGTGCCACATTTGAGTGACTCCCCGGAAATAAAAAACCGTCGCAGATGTTAAGAAGACGCTCAACGTCTTCACTTGCCATATCCGGAGCCAATATCAGTGGCAATCCACCAAAGTCTTTCACAGCCGTGAGGTAAAAATCATTCACTGCCTGTATTTGATAGCCACCCAATTCTTTAGCGCAACTAACAATTCCAATAATGGGTTTGCTTGTTCTAGACATGTTACTTCCGTGTTCGATTTATTTAACACTTACACTACAAATCATGTACGAAATTATCAACACCGATGTTCGATATTATGACCAAATCGTGACCAAACCCACTTTTTCGGTCAAAAAAGCGACTAATTTTGGACATTATATTGAGCAAAACACAATCAACTGTTACAAAACAGTTAACAAAAAACATCTTTCAATAAATTGTAAATTTCAAAACAATCAACACAAGCTTATGTATTAAAAGGAAATAACCTTAAAAGTCAGACCTTAGTCTAATTAGTACAATTGCCTTGTTTCTTTTTTGTTACTTTTAATTTACCAAATAGAGGCTAGTTGGAGAACACAATGGAATCGTATCTACAGGAAGTTAAAAATTTTCGACAAAAATGGCCAAACATCGAGTTTGTTGATCTGATTTTTACCGACATCAATGCCACACCAAGAGGCAAGCGCATCCCAGTAAGTGCACTACACAAGCTGCATAAGGGAATAGCACTTCCCCTCTCGACAATTACTTTAGATACCAAAGGTAATGTGGTTGAAACAGCAGGGTTAGGTGAAGAATTGGGAGAACCAGACAACATGTGTTTCCCAATTGCAGATACATTAATGCCTACCGCTAAAGAGCAAGTGGGCCAAATAATGTTAAGTATGATGGATGAGTCAGCCCACACCCCAAACCCGCTCTTTATTCGTAATATCGTCAGTGAAATTCTCGAAAAGCTACACGCCAAAGATCAACATCCATGTGTTGCCTTAGAGCTAGAGTTTTACTTAATAGACAGGAAGCGGGGTGAGATGGGAGCACTACAAACTGCCATCAACCCAAACAAAAAATCACGAGAAAAAGATACCGAAGTCTATGACTTAGATGGTTTGGATGATTACGCAGACTTTTTGGCCGATCTTAACAAAGTCGCTCAAGAACAAGGGTTAAATACTTCGGGGGCACTATCTGAATCCGCCCCAGGACAATTCGAAATTAACTTCAACCACTCTAAAGATGTACTACGGGTGTGTGATGAAATCATCATCGTCAAACGCCTAATTCGTCAAATTGCTAATCAACATGATTTCGATGCTACCTTCATGGCTAAGCCATTTAGTGAGCAAGCTGGTAACGGTATGCACATCCACCTTAGCTTGGTGGATTCCAACGACAATAACCACTTCAGCCAACAAGATGGTGAACCCAGTAATCTCTTTTATCAAACCATGGCCGCGATGCTTGCTCAAACATCCGATTCCATGGCCTTGATTTGCCCTAACGTTAACTCTTACCGCCGCTTTGTTCCAGGAGCTTACGTGCCAACGAAAGCAGACTGGGGCGAGAACCATCGTGGTGTCGCATTGCGTGTTCCTATCAGCGACAGCAACAATCGCCGAATTGAACACCGCATTGCGGGAGCTGACGTTAACCCTTACATTCTCGCTGCAGTAGTACTATCCGCAGTATTAGCGAGTGAAAACTATACCAAAGACCAATGTCCTAACCCCCTAAGTGATGATGCAATAGACTTACCACTGCGTATGTCTGAAGCTCTCGATCAGCTAGAACGCAGTGAGCTGACCCCGTACATCTCTAAAGAGTTTGTCGATCTATATTTAGCTTGTAAACGAAGTGAACTGGCAGAGTTTGAACGCGCCATCACTCCATTAGAAATCGACTGGATGTTGCACTCAGCATAAACAAAGGAACTACACGTATGACTACGCAAACTAAGGCGTTGGACGCGCCGCTGAAGATCAACAGTCAACACATCATGGTATCTCTATTGGTTGTCGCGACTTTCATTTTCTTCACATCAATTGGATTGAACCACCAAGAAGGAGAGGCCTATGGATGGATGAGCCTTCTCCCTACCGCTCTTGTTTTGGTGTTCGCTCTAACTACACACCGCACCGTAGAGGCGCTTTTTAGTGGCACCATCGCTGGTGTACTACTACTCAACCCTGCGCAAGCCGTTGAGCAAATTGTCGGCATATCGATGGATGTAATGATGAACGAAACCATTGCATGGATCGTTCTAGTTTGCGGACTGATGGGGGGGTTAATCGCAATTCTCGAAAAAGGCGGCAGTATTTTAAGCTTTTCAGATATGTTGGTCACAAAGGTTAAGAGCCGTAAACAATCTATGCTGATGACCTTTTTCCTCGGCATCATGATCTTTATTGATGACTATCTGAACGCGATCGCTATCTCATCATCGATGAAGAAGATCACTGACGGGTACAACATCTCCCGTGAAAAACTATCATATCTAGTCGATTCCACCGCTGCGCCGATTTGTATTCTGGTGCCAATATCAACATGGGCTATTTTCTTTAGCTCACTGCTTGAAGCAAATGGAGTGGCTGAAGCTGGTGAGGGGATCAAAGCATATATTGAAGCGATTCCATACATGGCTTATGGCTGGGTTACGCTGATAATCGTCCTTCTCGTTGCGTTAGAAAAGATGCCGGATTTAGGCGCAATGAAGCAGGCTGAGGAGCGAGCGAAGAAAGGTCAAGTACGTCCTGACGGTGCAACAGACATCGACTTTGGCGCAGATATTACAGCGCACACCAACCCAACGATGGGATTAATCAACTTCCTATTACCTATGGCGGTATTAGTTGGTGCAAGCTGGTACTTCGGTATTGATCTATTAGCAGGCGTATTTGTCGCAATTATCTTTACTATCTGCTTCTATGGTATTCAACGTCTAATCTCAATGAATGATATGTTTGAAGCAGTCTACGACGGAATCAAAGTCATGCTGCTGCCATTGGCGACGGTGATTGGTGGATTCATGCTGAAGTCTGTCAATGATTCTCTAGGAGTAACACAATATGTCATCGAGACAGTAAGCCCTTATCTATCGGCATCTTACTTCCCTGCAATTATCTTTATGATCACAGGTGCATTGGTGTTTGCTACCGCATCTTCTTGGGGAACTTTTGCAGTTGCTATGCCAATCGTACTGCCTCTAGGCGAACAACTTGGCGTACCTCTACATTTAACTATTGCGGCTCTGCTTTCGGCATCAGCAGCGGGCAGCCACTCATGTTTCTTTAGTGACTCAACGGTATTGTCAGCTCAAGGTTCCGGATGTACCTCAATGCAACACGCAACCACTCAATTCCCCTACGCATTGATAGGTATTGTCGCAACAGCTCTCTTCTTCTTGTTAGTTGGCTAAGCCTCATACAGCTAAAATATAAGCGTAAACAAAATGCCTTATTCTATGATGAGGCATTTCAATTTCCTGAAGGGCAAGCTTAAAACAACTCTCTGCACGACTCTCCAGCTTTCAAGAGCTCCCTTTCACACCACACCCTTTAATCACTAGCTGGGTGATGAACTCAGCGGCATCTTCATAGTCTTTATCATCGAGCCGGTCTTTCTGCATTACGCTGCAAATCTGCCAACCAAAATCGGCGTAGGTTTGGGTGGCTGCCCAGATGGTAAACATCAGGTGATGAACAGGAACATCGTCCATTAGACCTTGTGCTGACCACGTTGAAAACTTATCAAGAATCATCTGGGATTGCTTATACAGTTCATCGCCAATCTCTTTCGGCAGCACTTTCGCGCCCGACATCACTTCATTGGCAAATACTTTAGAGGCATGTGGATGGTCACGAGAAATAATCAGTTTGGTTTGAATATATTGAGATAAAGCTTCAACAGGATCGCTCAGCTCTTCAATCGGATGAGATGCTTCTAGTAAGGGTTGAGTGACGGTTTCAAGCACAGCGTTGTAGAGCTTATCTTTAGAGCTGAAATAATAAAATACGTTAGGTTTGGGAATGTCGGCCGCTTTTGCGATGTCAGCCATTTTTGTTGCGGCATATCCATGAGTGGCGAATTGTTCACACGCGACTTCGATGATTAAATCTTGATTCTTTTGTCTGATCCTAGACATATTACACCCTTTACAGCTCGTTACTGAAATCATAGTAATCAACGTGCTTGATTAGTCCAGAAGATAATTTCAGAACTCAAGGTCACCGCATTGATAACCATAAAATGGCCGCTCTATTTGTTAAGAAGCGACCATTCCATACTGTGTTTTTGAACTGTTCAAATTAAAGAATCAATATCGCACGAAAGTCATTCACATTGGTCAACGTCGGCCCAGTGGTAAGAAGCACATCGACTTGCTTGAAGAAATCGTAGCTGTTATTCGCATCGAGATAGCCTTGCGCTTTAAGCGACAGGCTCGAACCTTGTTGCCATGTTTGAGGTGTGATCCACGCGCCAGCATTGTCTTCCACACCATCAATCCCGTCGGTATCGGCGGCTAGAGCGAAGATATTGTCTTGGCCTTTAAGCTCATTATATAAACTCAACAAGAACTCACAATTACGCCCACCGCGACCATTGCCTTTAACGGTTACCGTGGTTTCACCGCCAGATAGCAATACACAAGGCGTCTCAAATGGGTGCTTATTATTGGCCACTTGCTTAGCCAGCGCAGCGTGAACCTTCGCGACATCTCGCGCTTCCCCCTCTATGCAATCACTCAACACATAAGCGGGAATACCCAAGCCTTCAGCCTCTGCAGCCGCAGCTTCCAATGCCGACATCGGGGTGGCGATAATATGGTGCTCGGCGTTTTTCCAACACTCATCATCCGGTTTCACTGTCTCTGATTCTGGGTTATTCAACCATTCGAATGCCGAAGATGGTGTTTCTATCTGGTAACGTTCTAAAATTGCCATCGCATCAAAACGTGTGGTGGTGTCTGGTACAGTCGGACCTGATGCAATCACACTGATGTCATCGCCCGGCACATCTGAAATCGCCAAAGAGACCACTCTTGCTGGGTAAGCAGCTTTCGCTAATCGCCCACCTTTGATTGAAGATAGATGCTTACGCACGCAGTTCATCTCATCAATAGCGGCCCCTGATTTAAGCAACGCCTTATTGATTTGTTGCTTCTCTGCCAAGCTGATGTCGCCGCCGGGCAAGCTTAGTAATGCAGAGCCTCCACCAGACAGTAGGCAAATCACTGTGTCGTCAGCGCTCAAGCCACTCACCAATTGCAGCATACGTTGGCTTACTTCTAAACCCATCGCATCTGGCACGGGGTGCGCGGCTTCAATCACCTCAATATGTTCGCAAGGTGCGGTGTGTTCATAACGAGTCACCACCAAGCCTTCAAGATCACGCAGTGCAAGGTCTTGTTGTTTCTTTGCCTGCCAAACCGCTTCAAGCTCTGCTGCCATTGATGCGGCTGCTTTTCCTGCTCCTATCACCACAGTTCGCCCAGCTTGGTTAGCAGAGCGATAAAAAATGTCTTGAGGAAGAAAAGGTTCGATGTGATTTTTAGGTAGCGCCTCGTTAACGGCACTTGAGAAAAGGGTTTGCAGAAACTGCTTAGCATCAATGTCCATCAGTCACTCCTTAGTTGACGGAGAAAAAAAGAACCCCGATACAAGGCCAAAGGGTGCCTGCTAAGATCAAGTTGAAAAGGAACAACTTCAACCTCTGCCTCGTATCAGGAACGCGTATAAAAGGAGACGAAACTACGCGATTTATAAACAAACTGTTTGAAACTGTTGGGCTACGAATCGATAGCAGCCCTAATTAATTAACGGATAATCGGTTGATTGATTAACCACTAAACGGACAAACCGTTAACTAGATTAACGAATCGAGTGGTCAGAACGTTTCTCTATCGCTTGGATAAGCGCAGAGTGATCCCAACCTTCGCCGCCCATTTCGGCACACTCGCCAAACAACTCCTGAGCATTAGCCGTATTCGGCAGTGCAACACCCAATTCTTGTGCGCCCGTTAGTGCTAAGTTCAGATCTTTCTGGTGAAGCGAGATTCTAAAGCCTGGATCAAAGGTGCCTTCAACCATACGCTCACCGTGTACTTCCAAGATCTTAGAGTTAGCAAAGCCTCCTAATAGAGCCTGACGTACGCGTGCTGGATCAGCACCGGCTTTCGAAGCAAAGACTAACGCTTCAGACACGGCTTCAATATTCAGAGCCACGATGATTTGGTTTGCGACCTTACACGTTTGGCCTGCACCGTTACCACCTACCAGCGTGATGTTCTTACCCATGATTTCGAACAGAGGTCGTGCTTTATCAAACGCGTCTTGCTCACCGCCCACCATGATAGTCAGCGCTGCATTAATCGCGCCTACTTCACCACCCGAAACCGGAGCATCAAGGTATGAAGCACCGCCTTCGTTGATTCGTGCGGCAATCGCTTTGGTCGCGATTGGCGAGATTGAACTCATATCGATAACCAGTTTTCCAGCAGCGCCACCGGCGCTAAGGCCTTGCTCGACGCCATTGTCACCAAACAGGACATCTTCCACTTGAGGCGTATTCGGCACCATTAGGATAATGACATCAGCCGCTTCCGCCGCTTCCGCTGGTGAATGGCAAACCGCTGCGCCCGCTGCGACAAGGTCTGCAGGTGCTGCCTTAAAATGATCCGAAAGAATCAATTCATGGCCCGCTTTTTGAAGGTTACTCGCCATCGGTTTACCCATGATGCCAGTTCCGATAAATGCAATTTTAGACATGTTGTTCTCCTTAACGTTTGAGGGTGACCAGACGCAATTAACGGTACTGGTTTAGCCAACCAAGGCCTTCTGTCGTTGTCGTTTTCGGTTTGTATTCGCAGCCAACCCAGCCTTGATAACCAAGCTCATCAAGGTAGTTCAGTACGAATGGATAATTGATTTCTCCGGTACCCGGCTCATGTCGACCCGGGTTATCAGCCAGCTGCACGTGAGCGATTTGGCCAATGTTCTGCTGCATGGTTGGCGTAAGGTCGCCTTCCATAATCTGCATGTGATAGATATCGTATTGGATAGAAAGGTTATCGCTCCCTACCTCTTTAATGATCGCTTTGGCTTGCTCGGTGGTGTTCAAGAAGAAGCCCGGAATATCACGGGTATTGATCGCTTCTATCACTAAGCGGATACCTTCTGCTGCTAGCGCGTTCGCCGCGTAATGCAGGTTAATCACAAATGCCGATTGCGCATCTTGTTGGGTCACACCTTGTGGAACAATCCCTGCCAAGCAATTCACTTGAGTACAACCCAGTGCTTTTGCGTAAGCGATGGCTTTAGGTACACCCGCTTGAAACTCTTCAACTCGTGCTGGATCTACTGCGATACCACGGTCGCCTGCGTCCCAGTCACCCGCAGGCAAGTTGAATAGCACTTGCTCTAGGTTATTAGCGTCGAGCTTTGCTTTGATTGCCTGAGCATCAAAGGCGTAAGGGAAAAGGTATTCGACACCTTGAAAGCCCGCTTCTGCGGCAGCTTCAAAGCGATCCATAAAATCAACTTCCGTGAATAACATTGACAAGTTTGCTGCAAATTTTGCCATGACTCTGTCCTTATTCTTTATATGTAAAAATCTGGTTATTTGTAGTAAAGCCTCGCTCTATTGGAGACTTTCCGTAGAGCTAAACCTCAGCTCTACGGATACACATTACTTAATGATTACTTGAACGCCAGCGCCGTTGGGGCATCGCCGGGGCTTTCGGCAAGTGGTTCAAATTCATTGATGGCGTTGATCTCTACGCCCATCGCAATGTTAGTCACTCGCTCCAGAATCAGCTCAACCACCACAGGCACCTTGTGCTTGTTCATTAGCTCTTTGGCTTGTTCAAACGCTGCCGCAATTTGCTCTGGTTCACGAACTCGAATTGCCTTACAACCTAGGCCTTCAACAACGGCTACATGGTCAACACCGTAGCCTTCAAGCTCTGGTGCGTTCTGGTTATCGAACGCCAGTTGTACACAATAGTCGATATCAAATTGGCGCTGTGCTTGGCGAATCAAACCTAAGTACGAGTTGTTCACCAACACATGAATGTATGGCAGGTTGAATTGCGCACCTACTGCCAGTTCTTCGATCATGAACTGGAAATCATAATCACCAGAGATAGCGACAATATCGCGATTTGGATCGGCGGCTCGTACGCCCAATGCAGCGGGTGTTGTCCAACCTAGCGGGCCAGCTTGACCACAGTTGATCCAGTTACGAGGCTTATAAACATGCAGGAACTGAGCGGCGGCGATTTGCGACAAACCAATGGTGCTCACATAGCAAGTATCACGACCAAATGCTTTATTCATCTCTTCATAAACACGCATCGGTTTCATTGGTGCTTCATCGAAATTGGTTTTACGCAGCATGGTCGATTTGCGTTCCTGACACTCACTTGCCCAAGCATTTCGGTTCGGCAGCTTGCCAGCATCACGCCACTCTTGTGCCACTTCAACCATTAGCTCTAGCGCTGCTTTCGCATCAGAGACTATGCCCAAATCCGGACAGAACACACGGCCGATTTGGGTTGGTTCAATATCAACGTGAACAAACTTACGACCTTCGGTGTAAACATCCACAGAGCCAGTATGACGGTTTGCCCATCGGTTACCGACACCAAACACAAAGTCAGAGTTGAGCATGGTTTCGTTACCGTAACGATGGGACGTTTGTAGCCCCACCATGCCCACCATTAAGTCATGATCATCCGGGATCGATCCCCAACCCATTAAGGTTGGAATCACAGGAACACCAGTGATCTCGGCAAACTGTTGCAACAATTCAGACGCGCCAGCATTAATCACGCCACCACCCGATACAATCAGCGGTTTTTCCGATTGAGACATCATGGTTAATGCTTTCTCAACCTGCGCGCGGGTTGCTTGTGGCTTATAAGGTTCTAGCGGTTCATAGGTATCGATATCAAATTCAATTTCAGCCAGCTGAACATCAATCGGTAGATCTATCAGGATTGGACCCGGACGACCCGAACGCATTAAATGAAAGGCTTTTTGAAATGCGCGTGGCACTTGTGCAGGTTCCAGCACAGTAGTCGCCCACTTAGTCACTGGCTTAGCGATAGATTCAATGTCGACCGCTTGGAAATCTTCTTTGTGAAGACGAGCACGTGGCGCTTGGCCGGTGATGCATAGAATTGGAATCGAATCTGCAGTCGCAGAATAAAGACCCGTGATCATGTCCGTTCCCGCAGGACCAGAAGTACCAATACACACACCTATATTGCCTTGATTAGTACGCGTGTACCCTTCAGCCATATGGGATGCACCCTCTACGTGACGAGCTAAGACGTGGTCGATTCCTCCGAGCTTTTTCATAGCCGCATACATAGGATTAATTGCTGCGCCGGGAACACCAAATGCGATGTCTACACCTTCACGTTTAAGCACCTCTACCGCTGCTTCAATCGCTTTCATAATTGCCATTCGAACCTCCAGTTCAGATTGTATACAATTAAATTAACTTTTGTGTACTATGAATCATCCTCAGCATTTATCAAGCCCAAGTTGAAACAATTTCGTTACATTAACCTATCCTATTGAACAGCAATCAAGCCTGAAAAGCTTACAATTCATTGCTTTACATGAAATATCTTTACGTGAAAATAAATTACAAAAAGAGAGAATGATAAATAAATGTTAAATACCATTTGCTTGTTTACAATTTCTAAAATATAAATATCGTTAAAAAGAACATTTTGTATACAAAATAACATCGTATTGTGTAAAGGAGACAAGCAATGATGAATGACGTGAAAGAAAGAGAAGAAACGCTGTGTATGCAGGTACTTGGGAATATGGACAACCCCGAGTACAAAGAGATCTTGTCTAAAGATGCATTAAAATTCTTAGAAGCTCTCGTCAATAAGTTTGGAGGTCGCCGTCATGCCCTGCTAAGTGACCGCGACATAAAACAAGCTAAATATGACGAGGGTGAGTTACCCAATTTCAGAAAAGACACCATTTCCATTCGTCAGAATAAAGAGTGGAAAGTGGCAACGCCTCCACCAGAACTGCTTGATCGCCGCGTAGAGATCACCGGCCCTATCGAAAGAAAGATGGTGATCAACGCGCTAAACTCAGGCGCGAAAGTCTTCATGTGCTGCTTTGAGGATGCGTCTTCTCCTACTTGGGCCAATATGGTCGAAGGGCAAATCAACCTAAGAGATGCCAACCTTGGCACCATTAGTTATTTCGATGAGAAGAAGCAGAAGCGTTACCAATTAAACGACGATCCAGCACTGCTGATCGCACGCCCACGAGGGATCCACCTTCCTGAGCAATCCATCCAATTCAACAATCAGCCTATCGGCGGTTGCTTGATGGACTTCGCCTTGTACTTTTTCCACAACTATCAATCACGTGCACAACAAGATTTAGGGGTTTACTACTACATTCCAAAACTTGAAAGCATGGAAGAAGCACAATGGTGGGACGATATTTTCAGCTTCACCGAAAACTATTTCCAAGTACCCAAAGGCACCATTCGCGCGACAGTATTGATCGAAACGCTACCAGCCGTGTTCCAGATGGAAGAGATCTTGTATGCAATGCGTGATCACATCGTAGCGATGAACTGCGGCCGTTGGGATTACATCTTCAGCTACATCAAAACGCTGAAGAACCATAAAGATCGCATCCTGCCAGATCGACACGGCATCGGCATGGATCAAGAATTCCTCAACGCCTATAGCCAACTGTTGGTGCGTACTTGTCACGCTCGTGGCGCACTGGCGATGGGTGGTATGTCAGCCTTTATTCCAGCGAAAGACCCGCAAGAGATGGCGCGAGTGACGGCCAAAGTCATTGAAGACAAACAGAGAGAATCTCAAAACGGGCACGATGGGACTTGGGTCGCGCACCCTGCACTGGTTGATTTAGCGATGTCGATCTTCGATAAGCACCTCGATGGCAAAGTAAACCAAATGGACTTCCAAAGCCCAGACCATGTGATCAATGCAGACTCTCTGCTAAAACCTTGTGAAGGCAGCCGCGACGAAGCAGGCGTTCGTAAGAATATCCGCATTGCGCTGTATTACATTGAGGCTTGGATCCAAGGCTACGGCTGTGTACCTATCTACGGCCTTATGGAAGATGCCGCCACCGCTGAGATCTCGAGAGCCAATATCTGGCAATGGATCCACCACGGAGTAACACTCGATGATGGCCAAACCTTTACCAAATCACTATTCCACTCTTGGCTTTACCAAGAGCTAGACACCATAAAACATGAAGTCGGAGACTCGCGCTATTCAGCAGGTCGATTTGAAGAGACAGCCGATCTTTTCTATCAACTTTCTACAGCCGAAGAGTTCGCTGCCTTCCTAACTTTACCCAGCTATGGGCTATTACAAGAGTCCAGTTAGGACTCTTGTACCAAGCTGAATCAGTCGATGATATTCACAACAAGAGTAATGTTCGGCTGACTTAGCTTGGTACACAGCCCCTTGAAAAACTAGGAGATAACATGGGAAGTTTGACTCTACAACAAGCGTTAACCATCATTGATGGCACCTTAAAAGCAGGAAACAAGATCCACACAGAACCTTTGACGGTCGCCGTCTTAGACAGCGGTGGCAAGCTGATTTCTTTGCAACGTCAAGACGGCTCTAGCATGATGCGACCAGACATCGCGATTGCTAAAGCGTGGGGAGCACTCGCACTGGGTTGTTCCTCTAGAAAACTCGCCCAAGATGCTGACAACCGACCAGCATTTATCTCCGCCGTAAACGTACTCGCACACGGAAACATGGTGCCAGTACCAGGGGGCCTACTGATTCGAGATAAGGATAAAACAGTACTTGGTGCGATTGGCGTCAGCGGTGACATCTCAGACATCGATGAGAGCTGCGCCATTAATGGTATTGGCTGTGCAGAACTGTTCAGTGACGAGATGCTGCAAGCTTAATTCGCCAATTCGCTGTACTTGAAGTTCTGAGACAAGAATAAAAAACCGAAGCCTGAGCTTCGGTTTTTTTATTCATAAGTTGCGCCAACAACACTAACGAATAACGTGTGATTAGACAAAGAGCACTAACGAACAAGAACCATTAAGCGCGTCCATTTGGTGTCTTGCTTCAGCTTGTTAGACAGCCAGTAATCAACACTAAACGACCCCGCGCCAAGTACCGCTAACGCCAAATACCCACCAGCAACTGAGACGTTTTTGTAGAAATGAATCATTTGACCAGACGAACTTGGGTCGAAGTGAAACATAACACCGGAAACCAAAGAGAAAAACGCTATCGACAACGCAGTAAAGCGAGTCATAAATCCAGCTAAAATCGCAAGTCCACCACCGAGTTCAAGCAAGATAACCAAAGGCAACAAGTAAACGCTGATGCCTTGAGATGCCATGTATCCCGCCGTTCCTTCATAGCTAAATAGCTTTCCCCAACCCGCTTGAATAAACAAGTAAGCCAATAAAATGCGAGCGAAAAAAATCAGTGTGTCGTTCAATCTAGTGTTCATAGTTCTAAGCCTTGATAAGTTTCATTGCCGATAGGTTATTCGACTTAGCATTAAGATGATAACGAGAAAAATAGAACAACTTGTTTGAAATTTTAGTAGACATACTCGCATACAAATTACTGACTAAATGCGAAGATTGACCAGCTTCTATGCTGTTACCATTAGCTGAAATTCATTGAACACTTGCTTTGAAAAAGTCAGAGAAGTAAACCCATTTAACAAACACAAAAAAACCGAAGCTCATCACTTCGGTTTTCAAATCAGTTCGAGTTAACTCACGTCGGTTACTCGTACGCGCTCAACCATGTTTTCAGAAGTTGGTTGGTGTTCTTCTTCTGACTCGCAGACAATGATTTAACCAGTTTTTTCTGCATTTCGACATGTTCTGTCATCATTTGATCAATCAGAATAAGACCATCTTTGGTTAACTGGACACTCACGCTGCGTCTGTCTTCTTTACTGTGTTCACGACTGATTAGCCCTTTAGCTTCTAGCTTATCAAGGCGATTGGTCATCGCACCCGATGTTAGCATCATAGAACCAATCAGCTCCGAGGGAGTCAATCGATAAGGCTTTCCAGAACGTCGCAAGGTGGCTAACACATCAAACTCACCAAGTTTCATGTCGTATTTTTTATGGAGCTCGGCAACTTGCGTCTCCATATACTTGGCAATACGCATAATCCGGCCCATCATTGCCATTGGCTCAGTTTCTAGCTCAGGCTTTTCCTTTGCCCATTGCTCTACTACGCGGTCGATAGCATCCATTTGCAATCTCGCTCCGTTATTAGTCTTAATTACTTCAAACTAGTTTAACATAAAGATACTTTACAACCACTAGTTCTCAGTATACAGTTCACACTATAGTTATCTTAACGTAAAGATATTTTAAATGAATATATTATTAGCAATGATCCCCGCGTTTTTTTGGGGAACAACCTATGCAGTAACACAATTTACGCTACAGGAGTGGCCACCATTATTATTGGGTGCTTTGCGTGCGTTACCTGCCGGTTTGTTATTGCTAGCAGTCAAACCAACACTGCCTAAAAAAGGCGAGTGGCAGATCATTTTCACCTTGGGCCTTATCAATATCGCGACCTTCTTTGGCTTGATCTTCGTGATGGCGTTGACTCTGCCTTCGGCAATTTCTGGTGTGGGTATGATCTCTGTACCTGTATTCGCAATGATCTTCCATTGGGTAGCGAAGAAGCAACGTCCGCATTTGATTCAAGCCCTTTCTGGTATAGGCTTGATCACCTTAGCGTGGATTCTATTTAACCCAAGTCAAATCGCTTTGAACCCAATCGGTTTAGGTGCGATGTTCGCGGCAATCATGTGTATCGTAATCGGCAGCAGCATTACCAAATCATTAGGTAACCGCATGCATTGGTGGAAGGTATTAACTTGGCAGCTCATTCTAGGCGGTACGATTTTGTCTGTCGCATCTGGCGTCCATGCGTTCATCGACCCGCAGCCTTATGTTAACGCTGTCACTCATTTCGATACGCGTAATGCAATGGGTCTACTGTGGGTAATTGGACTGAACACAGCACTTGGTTACGGCATGTACGTATGGTTGCTACAACGTATGTCTGTGGTTGATTTCACCTTCGGTGGTATCGCCAACCCAGTGGCTGGTATCGTGACAGGAATGGTGTTGATGGGCGAATCGTTCACTGCGGTTCAATACTCATTGATGACAGGTATGATCGTGATGTCACTGCTACCTCAGTTGATTCTTGCAATCCGACAACCCAAAGCGGTCAAGCCCGTTACACAGTAAATCTTACTGATAACCCCGCTCTAGTACTTACAAAAAGCTCCAGTATCACTATTGGAGCTTTTGCGTATCTCATCAGAACGATACCGAGTTAGCGCCAGCTAAAGACACGAACTTCGTTTCCTTCTTCCGGCTTCTTGGGAATATTCAATGAAAGTGCAAGAGACATTGCCGCCATAACGGCACCAATATAGAAAACCGTGGCAGGAGATGATAACCAAATCACACCAAACACGACTGGAATCACAACCGCTGCAATATGGTTAATAGTGAAAGAGACACCGGCAGTTGATGCCATATCCGCTGGGTCAGCAATTTTCTGAAAGTAGGTTTTAATTGCCAAAGCGAGTGCAAAGAATAAGTGATCAACCACATAGAGCGCAGCCGCCCACTCGGCGCTTTGTACCAAACCATAACCGACAAACACACCAATTAGGCCTACGTATTCGAAAATCAATGCCTTACGCTCGCCCACTACACCAATAAATTTACCTATACGTTTTGCGAACAAGAAGTTAAATAGGTAGTTAACTAAGAACAGTAGCGTTACGTCAGCGGCTGAGTAGCCGAACTTCTCGACCATCAGAAACCCCGCGAATACGGTAAAAATTTGTCTTCTTGCTCCGCTCATAAACGTTAGCGCATAGTAAAGCCAGTAACGCTTTCTAAGTACCAGTTTCTTATTTTGTGGGGTCTTAGTTTGAAACTCAGGGAAACCAAAGGTCATTACCAGTACAAGAATAAAACCGATCCCTCCGGTGATGCCATACACCCAAGAAAATCTGAAGTTAAGCAGCTCCAACATCACCCAGATTGAGCCATAAGTGAGCAGTGAAGCCAGCGCCCCAACCGAGATCATTTTGCCCAGCATCTCTGGCGCTTCTTCTTTGCTTAGCCACTGTAACGACAAAGACTGCTTGAGCGTCTCAAAATAATGGAAACCGGTCGACATCAAAATAGTGGTCATCAACAAACCGGTTAATGACGGAAAGAGACCGGTAATCGCTGTCCCCACAGTTAGCATTGCCAGCGATACCAACATGAAACGTTGCTCGCGAATGAACGCCAACACAAACACGACAGTAAACGCCAAGAAGCCCGGGATCTCACGAACACTTTGTAGCAACCCAATATCAGCACCATCAAAGTTCGCCTTTTCAATCACGAAGTTATTCAGCAGAACCATCCAGCTCGAAAATGCGATAGGTACAATAATCGAAATCAGTAATAAAAAATTTTGCGGCGTTTTCCAGCTCGCGGTTCTATCGAACATTGACGGACTCCTGTTCGTCTAATTGAGTGAGCACTCGTAAGGTCAACTGCTCAGTATACGGGTTAATCTTCCAGTGCTCTGGGCTCCAACCTTTTACGAAACGTTGGAAATCAGCCCATGCCACATAAAACATAGGTCGCCATGCAGCTTCGACATCATAGAACGAGAGTTGTGGTTGATAGTGCGCCAGTGCCTCTTTCAAGTGTTGGAAGTAAATGTCTAAGAGCTGTGATTCAAGCTCAATGCAATCTTGCGGCCTAATCGCGCTACTCATGAACAAAGCCACGTCTTTCATCGCACACCCGTTTCCAACATATTGAAAATCGACGGCAGCCGCGTTTTCTCCAGCTAAATCAAAACAGAAGTTGGCAAGTTTAGCGTCACCATGCACTAAAGTTGGATACGGACACTCTCTAAGTAGACGGTCGATGTGTTGTGCTTGGTTCTTTAATGGTAAGTCTGTCAGCGCGTTGAACTCATCAGGACGCGTGTCTAAATGCCAGTATGTGCCAACTTTCCATAATGACGCAGACTGCTCTTGATCGATATGGATGTGCTTCGCGTGAAAATTAGCGAGCCACTTTAGACAAGCGTTGCGCTGTTTAACCTCCAAAGATGTATAACGGAGTGCTAACTCAGGTTGAGTATCTTTGGCAGCCAATTCATCAAAAACGGAGAGCACATCAAATTGAGAGGTCAGCGGAAAGCCGACATCCGCTAGATCTTGCATCACGATAAGCCACTCGTTCTCTTCTAGTTCACAATGCAACCCTACAGGCATAGGACAACGTTCATCCCACTGTTGAGTGAAGGATTGATACCAAGCCGTCTCCACTTGGTAAGAATGCACTTTACGTTGGTGAGATAATCTGGTGTTCCAACCCTTTGGATGATTCGCTTTATCCGGCAACGCGACATGTTTAACGATGAGGCTATTGAATGGAGCACTGCTTTCTTTAGAAAAAACCAAACGGACCAACTCACCATATCCGCCCCACAAACGTTGAATCACTTGGGTATCAAACCCTCGATGACACCCAAGTGAGGTGGCAATTTTTTGATAGAGTTCAGGTTGATCGATACTCAAACTGACTTCGGGTTGAACGGGATTTTTTGACGATATTGATTGAGACACCATTGATCGAGACATAACTGCTGTTTTATGCCTCAGACGCTAAAAGGTGTGACCATTGTTGCTGCCTATTCATGTAATGCACCACATAGCTACAAACAGGGACAATTTTGAAGCCCGCTTGCTCAATTTCGGGTAACACGGACTCCATCATCACCTTACCAAAGCCCTTACCTTGCAGGTCATCAGGTATGCGAGTCGAGGTAATATGCAGCACATCTCCCTGTCTCTGGTACTTAACAACAGCAAATTGGTTAGGCTCTAGCTCAACTGTGACCTGATTCTCTTTTTGATCCCATTTTATGGTCTTCATTCTCAACTCCAACAAATAATTGATACACCAAACAATTAAAGTTTGAAGTATTAGTTCCTTGTAATAGACTAACGCAAGCGCATAGAAATAGAACTAAGTACTTACAATCAAAGCAAATGTTTTTAGAGTTCGCGGCTTAATATAAAATTATCAACCAATGATAACACTCTCTAAACCATCGTAACGTACACCTATAAAATCTAGCACGTAATAACCCATTGTTAGAAAGTTATTCATATAACGAACAAACGCATGTTGGCACATGGAGAGTAGAGAATGAACGCACCACTGAAGAAGCCTTTGGAGCATAATCAGGCCCTTCAAGACCCTCGTAATCGTACCGTTTCCACGATTAACAGCACTGATGCACTCGCCATGATCGAACACGGGAGTGAGCTTACGCTGAATGTCTCGACACCCGTTGGCACAAAGTTTCTCGCCACGACAAAGTTTATCGGTACTCACAGTGAGAACTGTATCCTTATTGAGGTTCCAGAAGTCTCAAACAACGACCTTAATTTTTTCTTCCAAGAAGGTTTTTGGATGACAGCTCGTGCATATTCTCTAAGAGGTGAAGGCGCGCTGATCCACTTTAGGTGCCAGATTCACCATCATGTTGGTGACCCCTTCCCCCTACTGGTTCTTTCCACGCCAAGTACGATGCAAGTAACTCAGCTTCGTAAAGAAACACGTTATGAGGTAAACCTCAGTTCGAGAATTATCTTAAATGACCAACGCATGAATTGCGAAATTAGGGATTTATCGAAAAGTGGTTGTCGCTTTGTGACATCACCCACTGCTCGACCAATTCAGATCACCGATAGAGTATCCATAGAGATCACGCCAGAAAACTACAACGGACCATTGATCCCTCCGCTTAGAGGGGTTGTCTGCAATCTACAAAAATCGACACATTACGCGCGATATGGCATCGAATTTGATGATATTGGTAGAGCCAACGCCAAAAGCTTACTCGGAAAATTGAAGTTCGACGGTATTAAGCTCCGTTTACGGAATGCTTGAGCACTCGAGATTGTAAGAATAAAAAACAGCCATCGGATAATGTCGATGGCTGTTTCGTTTACAGTTAACTGTCGTTTAGCTAATTTACGTAAGGCGATAAGCTATTTACGAAGCGCGTTAAGTTTAGCTTGAGCGATACCAAAGATAGTATTGATTGGATAACTCCCCTCATCGCTAAGCTCACCCGCCGCTTTGCCAGTGAACAACTCAATCGCTTCCGTCACATGATCGATAGCCCAGATATTAAACTCGCCCTTTTCAACCGCCTTAACGATATCGCTACGCAGCATTAAATTATGAACATTCGAACGCGGGATGATCACCCCTTGCTCACCTGAACGTCCTTTGATCTCGCATACATCAAAGAACCCCTCAATTTTCTCATTCACACCCCCAATTGGCTGAGATTCACCAAACTGGTTCATGGAACCGGTAATTGCAATGTCTTGACGGTTTGGCTGCTTCGAAAATGCCGACACCACCGCACAAAACTCCGCCATACTCGCACTGTCACCATCTACGCCACCGTACGATTGCTCGAAAGTAATATTAGTGGTGAGTGGAACTTTCGCCGTTTTACCGAAGACCGAAGAAAGATACGCAGATAATATCATTACCCCTTTCGAGTGAATACTGCCACCTAAGTCTACATTTCTTTCTATATCAACCACTTCACCGTCACCGTAAGCCGTGGTTGCGGTGATTCGGTTCGGGGCACCAAACATATGATCTGTCGTACTCAATACAGACAGAGCATTGACCTGTCCCACCGCTAGGCCATCAACACGAAGTAAGGTCGTACCATTGATGAACGTTTCCATCACGCTGTCTTGCAACCGGCCGACACGCATTTGCTGATTCGATAACGCTTGCTCAACATGTGTCGAGCGAATCAAATTCGACTTCGCTCCTCTCGCCACGTAGTTTGATTCACGAAGCAAATTCGCAATATGTGCTGAGTGCAAGGACAATTTACCTTGGTCACCAGCCTGACGAGAGCTATGTTCTATGATTCGCGCTATCGCTTTACGATCACAATGCAGCATGTTGTTGTCATGAACGATGCTCGAAATGAAGCGCGCGTAATGCATTTCCGAGTCCGCGGTACGCTTCATCTCATCTTCAAAATCAGCCGTTACACGAAACAGTTCTGCAAACTCCGCATCGTAGTGCTGCAACAGTTGATAAGTACGATAATCACCAAAAAGAATGATCTTAACATCTAATGGAATAGGTTCTGGATCAAGCGATACCGCTCCTGTCAACGTCACCTCTTTTTCCAACGAAGTAAAGCTCAGTTGACGCGAACGTAAAGCTCGTTTCAAGCCTTCCCATACATAAGGCTGTTCCAATACTTTCACTGCATCAATCAGTAATACGCCGCCGTTGGCTCGGTGTAAGCTACCCGCTCGAATCAGAGAAAAGTCAGTAAATACCGTACCTTTAAAAGTCGCTGTTTCTACATAGCCAAACAGAGAGTGGTAGTTAGGGCTTTCTTCTACTACAACCGGTAGCGTTTGCTTTTTCTGGCTAACAATCACGTTAACGTTGTAACGGCGAGGTATTTTCTTATCTAAAGATGCTGTCGCTATTTCAGCTTGTTCTGTACTTTCTTCTAAGAAAATATCCGCGTTATCGACAATATCTTTTCGAAGTGACGTAAGGTACTTTTTGATCTCTGGATATTGACTGTAATCCTTCTTCAGCTGTTTGATAAAGTGCGTAATGACGTCTCTCGCAGTATCATCATTCAGCTTTTGAATTTTCTCGGTATAGGTTTCTTCAAGCTCCGTCAGTTCACGAGAAATGGTTCTTAACCCTACTTCCAATGCATCGATGGTTTTATCGAATTGGTCCTGCTCCTCAGGCGACAGCAAATCAAAGCTCTCTTCGGTATGAAGCTCATCGCCATTCATTGCAACGAATTGGTAATCGCCCTGCGTTGTGATAGTCAGGTTGATGCCCTTGTCTTTCGCTTCTTGACTAATTGCTTCCAACGCAGCCTGCTGCTTTGACGCTAGCTGGTTTTTAAGCCTATCCGCTCGGCTAAAGTACATCTCATTATCAAAGGCGAGTGGCATTGCCTTAAGCAATTTACGCATTAACTTTTCAATATCTTGCTTTAAGTTACTGCCTACGCCTGTTGGTAATTTGAGAACTTTCGGTGTACGGATATCTTCAAAATTCGCGATATAGCACCAATCAAAAAGCTCTTCAGCTTTCTGAGGATGCCGGTTGAGATAGCGCAAAATCATGGTGCGTTTACCAAGGCCATTTCGCCCTATCGCATAAATGTTGTAACCCTTTTCCTTGATTGACATCGCGAATTCAACGGCCTTTTGTGCTCGTTCCTGTCCGACGATCTCATCAATTGGAGCCAGTTCTTTGGTCGATTTACATGGTAGCTTCTCTAATTCTGCTACCTGATACAGCTGTTCTGCATTAAGTCTTTGCATCGCCATCGCCGCCTCCTTAGTCCTTTATTACTTGGGGTAAATAAAATTAGTGTAGATGCAATTTCCTATAAATTTAGTGACTTACGCTACACGGCCGCCCAACCGAGCAAATAATGTACAATTTAACGCATTTTTAAGAATAATGAGGGTTTTAATTCACCGACTTAACATGTGAATGATTTTAATTTGCAATTGATAATAAATATCATTAACATTTTAAAATATTCTAAAATGAGGATGTGGACATGGAAATTGAACGATGCTGGATGCACTACCTAAAAGCTGAACAGTTAATGGAACAAGGTCACTGGCCTGAAGCACAGCGTCTTTACAGTGATGTTCTCAGTTCTCTTCCTCATCACATCCAAGATGCGGCATATCAAAGCGACATCAAACCCTGCCAGTTTGCTTGCCTGCTTGCTGGGCTTAGAGACGCGAGCGTTGCTCAATCTGAGATTCTCAACCGTTTAGGGCAGCATCAACAGGCCTTCGATACCTTGAATCAGTCTTACGCACTGATGCAGTTTATCTCGCTTGAGAGCACGGAACTTATTCAACGCACCTATGGGTTATTGGAACAACAAAGTGAAGATCTACTCAATCACCTTATCGCTTTTTGTAGTGCTCAGCGCAGCGCGCACTGGATGCTCGAACTAGAACAAATTCAACGTGCTCATCATCACTTTGGGCAACTTAAAACAACGTCAGAAGTTCAATCTTCACCTAATGTCTTAAATTGATAAGGATATATCATGTCGGACCGGGCCATTCTTAAAGTTAATAACCTCTCCGTTAGCTTCAGAACCAATGATGGAATCATTGATGCGGTGAAAAAGGTTAACTTTACCCTTAACTCAAGTGAAACCTTAGCCATTGTTGGCGAATCAGGTTCAGGTAAATCCGTCTCTTCTAACGCACTTATGCGCTTGCTTCCCGATAACGCCATTATTGATGAGCAATCAGACATCGAATTTGAGGGACAATCGATTCTTGGCAAGACTGAACCAGAAATGCAGTCGATTCGTGGTGACAGAATCGGCATGATCTTTCAGGAGCCGATGACTTCTCTCAATCCATACCTGCGAGTAGGTATTCAAGTGACTGAAGCCCTAATGTGCCATCGTAAGGTATCCAAATCGAAAGCAAAACAACGTGTGTTAGCGCTGTTAAACCTCGTTCATCTGCCAATGCCAGAGCAGGCGTACAACAAATACCCGCATGAGTTTTCTGGTGGTCAACTACAGCGAATCATGATCGCGATGGCGCTGATCAATGAGCCCGACATTCTGATTGCAGACGAACCTACGACAGCGTTAGATGTGACCGTTCAGGCTGAAGTGCTTTCTTTGATCAAAGAAATTCAAGGCAAAATGGGCATGGCGATTTTGTTCATCACCCACGATTTAGGTGTGGTGAAACACTTTGCTGACCGCGTACTCGTAATGTGTAAGGGAGAATTGGTTGAAGAAGGTTTGACCCAAGCGTTATTTGACCACCCTAAACACGATTACACACGCATGCTGATTAACTCGATTCCGAAAGGCGCTAAAGTTCCTGTTGAGGCATCAGCACCTGAGCTGCTTTGTGCAGAAGATATTCGCGTAAAGTTCTTGATCAAATCTCACTTCATCCAAAGCAAGAACCAGTACTTCGAAGCCGTAAAAGGCATCTCATTAACCCTCAAACAAGGTGAAACGTTAGGTATTGTGGGTGAGTCTGGCTCTGGTAAGTCAACACTTGGGCGAGCGTTAATCGGTTTGCTGCCAAGTAGCGGATGTATTGTCTACAAAGGCCAAGACGTTAGCTTATTAACCGATAAAGAACGCCATAAACTCAAGAAAGATGTACAGATGGTTTTCCAAGACCCTTATGGTTCTTTATCACCACGCATGACAGTTGGGGAGATCATCACCGAAGGCTTAACGGTGCATCAACCTCACTTGTCAAAACAAGAACGTTTAGAAAGAGCACGCAAAGCACTGATTGAGGTTCGCTTAGAGCCAAACTCAATTAACCGCTACCCACATGAATTCTCTGGTGGGCAAAGACAACGTATCGCGATTGCGCGCGCGCTGATTCTAGAACCCTCTTTCATTTTGCTGGATGAACCAACCTCAGCACTTGATCGATCGGTACAACTGACCGTGATTGACCTACTGAAAGACATTCAAGCCAAGCACAACATCGGCTTCCTGTTCATCAGCCACGACCTTTCGGTAGTCAAAGCATTATCAGATCGTGTATTGGTGATGCAGAAGGGCGAAGTGATGGAAGAAGGGTCTGCAGAAGAGATTTTCCATGCGCCGAAAAACGACTACACCAAGAAGTTAATCGCAGCGTCATTCGACTTAGAAAATAAATCGAAAAAAATGCCGCATAAAAGGAACTAATCAACATTAACAACGTCTTATAAATACATTCTGAATAAGTATCTATACTCAAAATAGTTGGAGTTGCAGCTCCAAATATGAAGAATAGAATGGATTGAAATCTAGAATGGATATAGTAAAACTGGTTTGGCCGCCAAAAGAGAAATGTCGCATGGATGCGACATTTTTCGTTTCTGGCTTATATGAAAAATCAACTCCGTGATTATGAAGGCTTGCTCAGATTGGCGGCTCTTAACAGGGTTAGCTGACATCCAATACGTAAAGTCGGATTAAATATTAATCAACTTTGAAAACGTTTTTGGACAAAAATGAGTTTTGAAAAATTAAACATAAGAAATGTTGTAAATAACTACTGGTATGGCAAGCAGCCACATTTGACATACAGAAAGACTCGATACCCCATAAGCAGTGGCATTTTGATCACAGCGCCCGGCAGAAACGATTCAGGCAGGTACTCTATTAGAACAGATCCTACAATTTGCTTGCATAGAGAAGAAGCACTTGGTTTGTTCAACAATTATATTCAGGAAATGGAATCTGGCAGTAAGTAATATGCCTCGCCACCTTTAACAGAGTTGAGCTTTCTTTACTTCAGAACAGTGAATAATTTATCTAATTCTGATACTTCTCCAGCTTGTTGTAGAGCGTTTTTACGCTTATTCCTAAATCCTCTGATGTTTCTTTTTTGTTGCCTTCATTTTCTTCAAGAGTGTTCATCTCTAATCGTATCGTCCGCTCTGAGGGTGCGATACAAGTTATGCATTGGTCTTTGATGAGCCGACTAACATATCAAACTGGTCTAAGTCACTTGTGGATATTTTTCCCCTCTTCCTGCTTTTCTTCCGCATTTTTTGTGAATAATACTGAGTGAGTATTTTAAATGATAGATAAAAATCGGGCAATATTATTATGGTGTATCACTAATTCGGACGAGGTAAATATTTATATTTTTTACAAATACTCCTTGTAAATTATTCACTTTCCATCATTGAAAATATTAAGACTATTTTTGCTTTTTATTTAAATCCTTTAAATTCAATCACTTGAATTTTTGGCATATGGTTTGCTTTAGTGATAATACAAGTACAAAAAAGGAGATAAATGATGAAAAATTTTGCAAGTAAAATTCTACTAACAACGGTTATTGCTACTTCTTCTTCTTCTGCAGCGGTTGCAGATAGCATGTGGAAAGAAGATACGCTAGATGCTTGGATTGATGGTAAAGCAGAAACGACACTATTACTTAATTCTAATTTGAACTCTTTTGATATTAACACTTATGTTAAAGACCAGGTTGTAACTTTAACGGGCTCAGTTGAAAACCAGACAGAAAAAGCCCTTGCCGAAGAATTAGTATTAAGTTTTGATGATGTTAAGTCGGTGAAGAATGAACTTACGGTCATCGATAATGAAAAAGATAAAAATAAAGAATCAACACAGGTCTTAACGGATACCAAAATAACGACCATTGTTAAGACTCGACTATTAATGAATACGGGAGTCAGTGGTACTGATATTGAAGTGGAAACTAAAGAAAACACTGTGGTATTAAAGGGTTCAGTGACGTCAGATACGGAACATGACCTTGCGCTATCTATTGCTCGTAATACATCCGATGTTGATAAGGTCATTGATAAACTTGAAGTAATTCAATAATAAATTTACCAACAGATATAAGAGAGATCATTATGCTTCGCTGGACTTTAATATTTTTTATTCTTGCCATCATAGCAGCTTTATTTGGATTTGGTGGTATAGCAGGCGCTGCGGCAACAGTAGCTAAAGTTATGTTTTATATATTTGCTATTTCGCTGCTTGTATCGATGGTAATGAGTTTAGTTAACAAAGATAAGAGTTAGGAGTTTTTATGAATATAAGCACAGTTATTTTCCGTTTCCTATTGGCAACAGGTTTTGCTTTTACGCTTTCCGCATGTAGTGACGACGGCCCCTTAGAAAAAGCTGGTGAAAGCGCTGATGAAGCGGTAGAGGAAGCTCAAAATCAGATAGAGGACGGCTGTGAGAACGTGAAAGAGCAACTTGGTACGGAAGATCCGGACTGCTAAAAAGGCATTAACTCACGAATTAAATCATCTGATCCTCATAAAAAGAATTGAAGCAGGAGCTAGATATGAAAAACATATTTGATGTGCTTAAAGACAGCCATGAGAAGCAACGGCTTTTGATGGATGCGATACTCCAAACATCAGGAGATACTCAGGCTAGGCAAGAGTTCTACTCCAATCTTAAAGAAGAATTAACTAAGCATGCGGTCGCGGAAGAGCGACACTTCTACGCACCTTTAATAGAGAGTGATCAATCCGTTGATATGACTAGGCACGGTATTGCTGAACACCACGGTATTGATAAGGTGCTTGCTCAGCTCGATGACACCGAAATGTCCTCACCAACTTGGCTCACACTGATGAAGACACTTAAACACAAAGTAGAGCATCATTTAGAAGAAGAAGAGCAGCATTTCTTTCAAACGGCTGGCAAAGTTTTAGACTCAGATCAGAAAGAAACTTTGGCTCTAAAATATGAGCAAGAGATGGCTTGATTCGAAGTGTCACCTATGTTGGATAGTGAAGCGTAGGTTTTAGTTTAACAACTTGGGCCCATTTATGGGCCCGCTTTTTTATACACAGAGAAATTAAGGCCTCACTATGTTTATCGTTAAGTACTATATACTCATTGCTATCGCTTGTTTTTCTATAGCAGCATTTGTTCCCAATGTATTATTCAGCTTACTATTGGTTTGGTCAGGGCTATCGATGTCTATCGTTAGTGCAGCTTATATCTTCGAGATGCCATCCATATTTAGAAAAAATAATGATGGCAAAATAGCCTGGTGGATCAGGTGGGCGTTTATTCCTTTTTTTCTAGGTATTCGTTTATACAATACTTGGGCTATAAAAAGAGATAAAGTCGATCCCATACAGCAGGTGGGAGAAGGTTTATATGTTTCTCGACGTCTACTCCCCTCCGATTTGTCATTTCTACAATCTCAAAACATAACGTGTATTGTTGATGTCACCGCAGAATTTTCGGGTTTAGAGAGTGCGATGACCAGCGAAGAGTTTCATTACCTCAATACCCCGGTACTTGACCATCAAGCCCCTAAGTTACGCAAGCTTAAACATGCCCTTAATTGGATAGATACTCAGATAAGCCAATCAAGGTCCGTAGTTGTTCATTGTGCACTTGGCCGTGGTCGCTCTGTGTTTGTGGTTGCAGCATACCTGTTAGCGAAAAATCCATCTCTGAGCGTGGAGCAAGTGCTCAAAAATATCAATGATGTACGAAGCACTGCACAGTTGAACAAAAAGCAACTAAAGATGCTGAATGCTATCAGTGATAAGGGGCTGCTCAATCTTGAAGACAAATGCTGCCTAATTGCTAACCCTGTTGCAGGTGGAGGCAAATGGCAAATGAGTGAGCAGCAGGTTATTCGAGAGCTTACCCAAAAGTTCAATTTAGACATAGTGACCACCAGTAAAGAAGTATCAGCGGAATCTCTAGCCGAACAAGCAAAGGATCGAAATACTTCTCATATCATCGTCTCTGGCGGAGACGGCACCGTCAGCGAGGTGGCAAGACAAATCGTGGGGACAGGCACGGCACTCGGGGTTATCCCATTGGGTACGGCAAATGCTTTATGCCATGTGCTCTATGGTTTTGCGACAAAAGTATCACCGGTTGAAAAGGCCTGCGAGGCTATTCTATCTGGCAAGTCTAAAAAAATGGATTTGGCGTACTGTAACGACCAGCCAATACTGCTTATTCTTGGTATTGGGTTTGAAGAGAAGATGATTGATTACGCTCATCGTGAACAGAAAAATAAAAATGGCCAACTTGCTTACTTGTCGGGTTTATTTTCTGCGGTTGTAGCAGGAGAAAGCCAGTGGTTTAAAGTCACTAAGGATGGGGGGCCAACACGAGAAGCTGAATTACAAAGCTTAGTGGTTGCCAACACGTCGCCTTTTAGCACGGTCCTTGCCCAAGGGGGGAAAGAGCCAAGACCTGATGATGGTCAATTGCATATTACCTATTTAGAAAATACCGCTTCGCTTGGAGAAAGAACGTTAGCGCTGTCTGATGTGTTGCTTTCAAGCTTAGGCCTCAAAGAACAAGTCTCATTTTTTGACTATGAGCCTGCAAAGCAAGTCAAAATAGACTCAAATCGACCGATCCACTATGTCATTGATGGAGAAAAGTTCTCCGCTGAATCACTTGAGATAAGCATCAAAAGCCAAGCTTTATCCGTTTGCATTCCATAGTCACTGATCACAAGACCAATCATGAATGAAGGACATCACCATGGAGATGAATCTCTCTTTCGACATTGAGAAGTTTAACCATTTAATTGAGCAAAAGCTGGAGCATTGGCTTGTTGAAACCATCAAGTTGATTCCTAATCTTATTGTTGCGCTCTTTACGTTGTTTGCTTTTATCTTTATCGCCAACCTAGGCGGTCGATTATTTAGGAACTTGAGCAACCGAGTCGTAGATTCAAAGGAAGCAACCAACTTATTAGCATCGATTGTTAAAGTGATCATTATAACCGTCGGTTTTTTTGTCGCTTTAGACTTTGTTGGATTGCAAGGTACGGTTACATCACTCCTAGCAGGGGCGGGTATTTTGGGGCTTGCTATTGGTTTTGCTTTTCAAGATATGACCGAAAACCTGATTTCAGGGATCACGATGAGTATCCGCAAGCCATTTAAAATAGGCGATATTGTCGAATCCAACAGCGTTATGGGGCAAGTTATTCAAATTAATTTGCGCAATACTCTTGTAGAGACGTTTTCAGGTCAGCACGTCATGATTCCAAATAAAATGGTTTTTCGTAACATATTGACGAACTACAGCCGAAAAGGTCTCAGAAAAATAGAAATTCCTGTCGGTATCTCATACGCGGACTGTCCTAATTTAGCGACCAAAGTAATAATAGAAGCTATTAATCAAAAACCTTATGTGAGCAACCACGAAGACACAGCGGTTCATGCTGCTAGTTTCGCCGATAGTAGCATCAATTTGTTGGTATGGTTTTGGATTGATTACCCTGGCGACTTTGGTTACATGGAAGCACAAAATGACAGCATTGTAGCGATTAAGGAATCACTGTCGGATGCTGGTATCACGATTCCGTTTCCTATCCGAACACTGGACTTTGAGGCGAAAGGAGGAGAAAGCCTATCAAGCATAGTAACGAATAATGTCGCTAAGATGTAATTGTTCATGAGCACACGTCACACGGCCTCTTATGATGCTGGCGGTGTTTGCTTGTCATTGTTAACCTCAGTTTGAGCCAAGCCATTGCCATCACCCTGATTTTCAGTACTTGTGATGTTAAGCGATGGCTTTTCTGGTTTTCGGCAGTACTCAATCCATTCGAAGAAGTAAGATAGGCATGAAACCATGCAAATACCTGTGTTGTGAACGCATTATCTGAGGGTACTTTGCAATGAGTATCCATGATAAACCCTTTGGGCAACATAGCCTATCCCAAACGACTAATAGCTTCGTTTTCATGCTCTCACCTTAACTGGTAATTAGAGTCATCACATTTATTTTAAAATTTCACTAAATAATAGGTGGTTTCGAATCGAGTTTAGAAAAATCTATGTTTATTATTTTTTTGAAAAAGTTACATAACAACAAGAATATTTTTCACGATGTGTATTTACCTTAATATTAAAATGTTTTTATAAGGTAATAAATAGATTAATTTTTGTTCCTTTATCGATATTCAACCGGATTTTGTTAATGTTATGTTAGTTTTAGTATGCTTTTAGTGGTTTTTAAAGTTGGCATTTCTTTTGCTCTATATAAATCGATATTTGAATGGAACTTATATTAGGAGAACGAAATGAAAAGCAATGTTGTTACTTTGATTAGCCTTTTTACTTTAACAACCTTTAATACTCTTTCACACGCTGCGGACTCCAACGAGCATGGTGTTTATGTGGGTGCCAACTATGGTTATTTGAAAGTTGATGGGCAAGATGACTTTGATGATGACAGCGATGCTACTCAAGGTTTAGTCGGTTATCGTTTTAACCCTTACTTAGCGTTAGAGGGGGGGTATATTGATTTTGGTAGCTATGGTAATAATTTAGCTAATACCGAAACAGACGGCTATACCGCTGCTCTAAAAGTTATAGCTCCTATTGCTAAGCGTGTTGATCTTTACGCAAAAGGTGGTCAAATGTGGTACACGACAGACTACAATATTGCGGACTTCAGGGGCAGTAAAGACGACGAAGGTGTATTCGCTGGCGCCGGTGTGGGTTTCAAAATGACAGATCAATTCTTAATCAATGCTGAATATATGTGGTACGACGTAGAACTCAATGCAGAGAATGTTACGAATGGTGCAAGCACAGAAACAGATTTTAACCAAGTATCGTTAGGTGTGGAATATCGATTCTAATGCGGTTCATAAGACTGAGTTTAATAAAGTGGTGTTAGGATCTGGATGTGTTTTATAGCAGGGTGGGCTATTTCTAAGCTAATCAAATAAGCCTGAATGATGCACGAAGAGGAAAGTTATTATGATCTATTGACAAAGAGAGGCGCAGTTAGCTTTTAAGGCTCAATCCGTACCACTTTGAAGGATGAAAATTTCATGCTTAAAATACTAAAACGAAAAGCCAAAGACTTGATTGAGTCTCAAAATATGTTGAGTGGTGTTTTCACTGCCTCTCTTCTTGAATCTACGATTGTACCTATTCCATTGGAAGTATTGCTTATTCCGTTGTTGCAAAAACGACGCGATAAGCTTTGGCAAGTTGCACTTATGGCGACTCTAGGCTGTGTTGTCGGCGCACTGTTGGGGTATGCGTTTGGTTACTATATTTTCGAACTACTACGTGACTGGGTAGTCACTCATTGGGTAACAGAGCAAAAATTAGATACTGCCATGCTACGGATAAGAACCGAGGGTTTCTGGTTTGTCATGACCTTGGGCATCGCACCCATTCCTTTCCAAATTGCTATGTTGGCAGCAGGAGCTACTCATTTTTCACTCCCTTTATTTCTACTCGCTACAGGCTTATCTCGTGCCATTAGGTACTTTGGTATCGCGTTGGTAGTATATATTGCTGGGAACAAAGCAGAAGAACTGATAAAAAAATATCAATTTGCAACATTAGGCCTTATAACGTTGGTATTAATAGTCGCTTGGTACCTAAGTATGAATGGTAGATAGTTTACTGGTGTTCATTGAAGGTTCGATTACTCGCATTAGCTTTCTTTTGTGAACCTTTCGAGTATTTACCACTCCAGTTAACTAGATTATTAGTTAACAACATGGATGAACAGCATTGCTTGCGCAGAAACTCCCCCCCAAAAGCCAAACTTCAAGGACTCTTATAATTGGAGAATAAGTTTATCGACTTAACGAGTAAATCTGAGCAAGATTATTGATACTCTTTTAAATAGCTCATCGTGATCCTTATTTAAAGTGATGGTAACGCTATAACGTTGTTTGGAAGCTGTAACTTTGGAAACCTAAGCTTCAAACTCATAGCTTAAAAATAGTGTGAAATCGTCAGGTAGCGAGTTCTGATGTGTTCAATCAATAACTTAATCTTGTTTGGCGGCTGGCGAGTAAATGGGTACACCGCATAAATACCCAGCTTTTTACCGACTAAGTCAGGGAAGATATCCACCAGCTGGCCGTTGCGAATATCGTGATACACCAAACAACGCGGTACATACGCGATACCGTGACCACCCAAGGCTGCTTTGCGTAAAGCGGTCGCGTTGTCTGTCGAGAAAGAGCCCGAGACACGCACGATGTACTTATCGTTATCGGTGAAACCGTCTTTACTATGCAAAAATTGCCATTCACTGGCACCCGTTGTTTGGTAAGCGTACTGCAAGCAATTGTGCTCAACTAACTCTTTGGGCAGCATAGGCTTACCGTTTTTTGCTATATAAGATGGGGAAGCACACACCACCCATTGTGAATCCAATATATGACGTGCAATGAGGCTGGAATCTTCCAAATAACCGGTTCGAATCACCAAGTCGAGGCCATCCTCGACCAAATCAACAAATCGATTATTAAGAGACATGTCGACAGTTAAACCTGGGTGCATATTACAAAATTCAGCAACAGCGTCTGCGAGAATCAAATCTCCGGAGATAGTAGGCACTGACATCTTGATGTGGCCACTGACATTTTCACCAAAGCCTGAAACAGCATCCATAGCCTCTTGAGCCGCCTGCTTCACATTTTTGGCGCTATGTAACATAGCCTTACCCGCCTCGGTAAGCGTTAATTTACGTGTTGTTCGATATAACAATTGCACGCCAATCTCTTCTTCCAAACGCGCAATTCTCTTACTAACTACCGAATTTGTAAGGTTATTTTGCTCTGCCACCTTACTAAAGCTACCCAGCTCCACTACCTGTGAAAACAGGATCAAATCATCTGCTCGCATCTGATTATGCCAATTTTGGAATTAATTATTTTCATTATTTCCCTATATCAATAAAAAATAAAGGGGTAGATTCACGCCAAATTAACAAAACAATTACAAAAACAGCTTTTGCAATCGGATCGATTAAAAATAAAGACACTCTAATTACAACAATTGAATCTACAGGGTTCAAATTACACCTACAAAACTAATGACGTGTTATTCACTTCAAACATGAACGTTTGAAAAACAAGTACGAGGAAGTACCCATGAGTGAAACTCTACTGGCTCTATTGGCCTTTTCACCAATAGTTGTTGCAGCTATTCTGCTGGTTGGCCTGAATTGGCCTGCGAAAAAAGCGATGCCAGTGGCATTTGCATTGACCGTTGCTATCGCCTTATTAAGTTGGGATATGTCTGGCACTCGCGTGCTGGCTTCCGTATTCCAAGGCTTCGGCATTACGGTGTCGGTTCTCTGGATTGTGTTTGGCGCTATCTTCTTATTAAACACTTTGAAACACACCGGAGCTATCACCACCATTCGCAACGGATTTACTGACATATCAGCAGACCGTCGTGTTCAGGCAATCATCATTGCTTGGTGTTTTGGTTCATTCATTGAGGGCGCATCTGGCTTCGGCACACCGGCTGCCATCGCTGCACCACTATTGGTTGCTATCGGCTTCCCAGCGCTGGCTGCGGTATTGATGGGTATGATGATCCAATCTACACCGGTATCGTTCGGCGCGGTTGGTACACCTATCATCGTTGGTGTGAACAAAGGTTTGGATACGCACAACATCGGTGAAAGCCTAATTGCCAATGGTTCAACATGGGATGCTTACCTACAACAGATCACATCAAGTGTGGCGATCATCCACGCCTGCGTTGGTGTGATGATTCCTGTGCTTATGGCAATGATGCTGACTCGCTTCTTCGGTAAGAACAAAAGTTGGACTGAAGGTTTAGATATTCTACCGTTCGCACTGTTCGCAGGGGCTGCTTTCACCATTCCTTACGCACTCACTGGTGTCTTCCTCGGTGCTGAGTTCCCATCACTAATTGGTGGTTTGGTTGGCCTTGCGGTTGTAGTAACGGCAGCGAAACGTGGCTTCCTTGTTCCAAAGTCAAAGTGGGATTTCGAAAGCGAAGACAAATGGCCTGCTGAATGGCTAGGTTCTTTGAAAATCGACCTTGATGACAACAATCAAAGCCATAAGAAAATGAGTATGGCGATGGCGTGGGCACCTTATGTACTGCTCGCTGTCACTCTGGTTGCTAGCCGTGTGAGCCCTGAGTTCAAAGGCCTGCTTAAGAGCGTTAGCCTTTCTTTCAGTAACATCCTTGGCGAAACCGGCGTAAGCACAGCGATTCAGCCTCTATATCTACCTGGCGGTATCTTAGTATTCGTAGCATTAGTTGCAGTTCTAATACAGTCACGCAGCGCAGCACCTTTAGTAAAAGCCTTTGGTGAATCAAGTAAAACCCTGATTGGTGCAGGCTTTGTGCTGGTGTTCACTATCCCGATGGTACGTATCTTCATTAACTCTGGCGTGAACGGTGCTGATTTGGCAAGTATGCCAGTAACCACTGCGAATTTCGCGGCTGACTTAGTGGGCGGAGCATTCCCCGCGCTGAGTGCAACAGTTGGTGCTTTAGGTGCATTCATTGCAGGTTCGAACACAGTATCGAACATGATGTTCAGCCAATTTCAGTTCGAAGTCGCGCAAACTCTGAATATATCTAGCGTTGTAGTTGTCTCCCTGCAAGCCGTGGGTGCCGCCGCCGGTAACATGATTGCGATTCACAACGTGGTCGCCGCATCGGCAACGGTTGGTCTACTAGGGCGTGAAGGTGCAACACTGCGTAAAACAATTATCCCAACGTTCTACTACTTAGTAATGAGTGGAATCATCGGCCTCGTAGTTATCTACGGATTCAAAATGACAGACGTGCTTATGTAAACCATAAGTCGTTACTAAAGCACTTGGCGTTAGTACCCAATTCCCCCGACTGCAACACCGTCTCATAAGACAGTTGATGAGTTTCGGAATGGACACTAGAACACATCAACCCTTCGGGTATTAACGCCATTTTATAAAGAAAACATGCAGCCCAAGCTAAGCTCTCATAGAAGGGCAACATCCCAAGAATTTAGGACTGAAATTATGATCATATCCGCATCGACTGATTACCGCGCCGCAGCAAAAGCGAAACTGCCTCCGTTTCTTTTCCACTACATTGATGGCGGCTCTTACGGAGAGCATACCCTACGCCGTAACACGGCTGACCTTGCTGAGATTGCGCTCAAGCAGCGTGTCCTCAATGACATGTCGGAACTAAATTTAGAAACCGAGTTGTTTGGTGAAAAGCTAGCGATGCCGATTGCCTTAGCGCCGGTTGGCCTAACGGGCATGTACGCACGACGTGGTGAAGTACAAGCAGCAAAAGCCGCCGATAACAAAGGCATTCCTTTTACGATGTCGACCGTGTCGGTGTGCCCGATTGAAGAAGTGGCACCTAAGATTGAACGCCCAATGTGGTTTCAACTTTACGTGCTAAAAGACCGTGGCTTCATGAAGAACGTTCTTGAACGCGCAAAAGCAGCAGGCGTAACCACACTAGTCTTCACGGTTGATATGCCCGTACCGGGTGCTCGCTACCGTGACATGCACTCAGGAATGAGCGGACCAAATGCAGCGATGCGTCGTGTATTTCAATCGATGCGTCATCCTAGTTGGGCTGTTGATGTTGGTTTGTTGGGTAAACCACACGATCTTGGCAATATCTCTACTTACCGCGGTTCTCCAACCAAACTTGAAGACTACATCGGTTGGTTGGGTGACAACTTCGACCCGTCGATTTCATGGAAAGACCTAGAGTGGATCCGTGATTTCTGGGACGGCCCAATGGTCATCAAAGGCATTCTTGATGAAGAAGATGCAAAAGATGCAGTGAGATTTGGTGCAGACGGCATTGTGGTTTCAAACCATGGCGGCCGTCAGCTTGATGGTGTTCTATCGAGTGCCAAAGCCTTGCCTGCAATTGCAGATGCAGTAAAAGGGGACACTAAGATTTTGGTCGACTCTGGTATTCGTACTGGCTTAGATGTGGTTCGCATGATGGCGATGGGCGCAGACTGCACCTTGCTTGGTCGCTCTTTCGTCTACGCGTTAGCAGCGCAAGGACAAGCAGGAGTGGAGAACCTACTCGACCTTTACGACAAAGAGATGCGCGTTGCGATGACTCTAACTGGCGCCAAGACAATCAAAGACTTAACCCGTGATTCTCTGGTGGGGCTAGATTAAACCTCAACGACTTAGGTTCGGATTCGGACTAATGCTTTGGTCTACTTCGACTGAAGTTCAATCGGTGTCACAGCAATTACACTGCCGTTGTGACACCGTTTAAGCACTGGAAAATAAATAAAAAGCTAGGGCGTGTTGATCTTTCGAGCTGATTTTTGCAGCGAGTTGCTGGGTATTTATACAAGGCAGAGGCGTCGATGTGTAGCTAGCCTACATGAGAAGCCGATAACGTAGTAGAAATGGCCAGCAAACGCTGCCCGAAGGGTTCGGCTAAAAGCGTTTTACTCTTTGTTGAGGG
>NZ_JBGOOM010000010.1:0-130716 GCF_041439575.1 Vibrio sp. 5S239
ACCAACAAAACAAACTTGGCTAAGAAGACTTTCGTAGATGCCGACAGCCACAAATGCAATGTTCAATTCTCACACTTAACTTTCAAAACCAAAGAAGCAGCGCGCAAGAACATTGAGAAATGAACCTTACTAACGCGGAAGAATTGAATGACACGAAAGCCAATTAGCCGAAAAACTGGCTACGCGAGATGCCTATTTCGATGAAAAGTCTTTGGGAAATAACAGGTGAATAGCTAGAACGCAGAACAAGGCTTTTAGGCCACAAACGATTTTCTGCTCTTTGCAAACTAACGCCTTGTTAAGGTGTGAGGCACGCAATACCGAAGGTTCCGCATAACACCTTAACCACTAAAACCAACGCATAGTAAAAATGCCACGCGTGCCGAATCACTCTTGAACAATTTGTTATACGAATTTCTTCAGTGCCAACACTTGCTGTTCAAATAACTCACAATCTGACTTTGAGTATGACTTAGCGACATTAACCCATTGAACGCCCGTTTCATCTATGTGGCGAAACTCGACTTGAAGTGCATATTTAGAACAACGAAAAAGAGCAAAAACCAAACCTACAACCGTCAGACTAAGAACTAAAACTAGTAGCCATTGTGGCACCTCTTCCAACCTTGGAATAACTAACCAAACTGCCCCTGAAAAAACACACACCCAGAATAAAACTTGACCTAAATTATCAAGAAAACTTAACTTTTTAACCCTAACATTGTTTATCTTAGACAAAGGATATGAGTCTTTCTTAAACCTGAACTCTTTTGAATCCAAGTTAAAATCAGTACTTTTGTACATAATTTCCCTCTATTCGTATAACAGTTATTAGACCGAGAAATTCTACATTTTATCCCTGAAACTATTCTGTCTAGTCACCTATCCAGATCAGCTCGAGTCTAATAAGCTATTTAATAACAGTACCTTACTGATTAACTCACGCAATAGATGTGACTAAATACAGATTTTATCTATAAAACATCAGAAAAATGCAGAAAACGAATGACTAGGTCGCAGTGTGACAATGAACGATTACGCCTTCGGTGCCGTGTACCCCAAATAATAGCAACATGATTGTCGACATTACGCTATAAATATGAGCGGCTTAGAGATAGTCTCTAATTTGGGCGAGTAGCCGCAATATATAGACCCTTGGGGTATTGCTCTATATTACGAAGGTGTCCTCTACTTCGCCATGGTGCTCAAAAATTCGGCTTCGAATTCTTCATCGGCTTCTCGGGTTAGGCACTCCACCAGCCAGTTGATGCTTTCATGATCTAGGTTACTATTTACCACGAACGCCTGTTTCACGCCAAACTTACCAAGCTTGGCTGAACCATAGTTCTTGAATGATTTATTGCCGTGATAATGGAGTGATTTGATCGCCTCCGTGTTAGGTTCTGGTAAGGCATCAAGGGTGTTGGCAAGCTGAATCACCAACTCCATAGGGTTCTTAGATGATGAGATGCGATACAGAAAACCGCCATCCACTCTTTGGCGTACCCAGTAATCAAAACCGCTGCAATCCATCACCTTGTCACTGACCAGAGCGGCTTCACTGCGATAGCCACACGGCTCTACCACAACAGGTGTGTGTTTGAATTCTGGCTGACCAGATGCGGCATCGGTATGAGGCAAGATCAAGTCACACGGTTTGCTGTCTTTGGCGGTCGGTGCGTTCCAGTGGATAGGCATGAAAACTTGTTCTCGGCGCATCTCTTTGGTCACCACTAATCGCGCTTGGCACTCCCCTTGTGCGCTGCGCACTTTCACCACTGGATTAATAGTGGTGTGGTTGAACGCATCTAGCCCAAATTCATCCAAGTTCAGTTCTGAAACGGTATCTGGGTGCATGGCTACAAAGGGTTCTGGTGTGTGTTCGCCTAAACCTGCGGCCAAGCCTGTGCGGCTCATGGTGTGCCATTGGTCTCGGATTCGGCCTGTGTTCATGATAAGTGGGAATTCAAGGCTGGTATCGGCAATCGGTTTGTCGTGCTCAACTGCAATAAACTGCGCTTTGCCAGATTCAGTAAAGAACTCACCATTGGTAAACATGCGCTGCTCAATAATCTCTGGTTGATACTCTAACACTGGCCATTGCTGTGGAGTGAGTTCGCCATAGCCTTTCTCATCCAGTTGCGTGAGTCCGATTAAGCACAAGTCACGCGCTTTACCTGTTTCATTGCCGAGCGCTGTCATCTCGCAATACTCTTTGAAGATCTCACCTTCGTGGCGGAACTCGAACTGCTCTTTGAATCCCATTTTTTGTGCGACTTCTTTTAGAATCCACCAATCGGGCTTCGCTTCCCCTGGGCTTGGTAATATACGGCGTTGGCGTGAGATTCGGCGCTCAGAGTTAGTCACGGTGCCCGACTTCTCGCTCCACCCTTGCGCGGGCAACACCACATCAGCCAAGCGAGTGGTCTCAGTATCGGCAATACAATCCGACACCACCACAAATGGGCACTTCTCTAATGCGGCTTTGATCTTTTCGCTATCTGGCAAACTCACAACTGGGTTAGTCGCCATGATCCACACCGCCTTGATTTTGCCTTCATTCATGGCATCAAACAGGTCAATCGCTTTTAAGCCCGCATGTGTGGCTAAGCTGTCGGTTTGCCAGAACTCGCTCACCGTTTGGTGTGATTGCGGGTCACCAAATTCAAAGTGCGCCGCTAAAGTATTGGCTAAACCGCCCACTTCTCGTCCACCCATCGCGTTCGGCTGGCCCGTTACAGAGAATGGCCCCATGCCCGGTTTGCCAATTTTCCCGGTCGCTAGATGGCAGTTAATAATGGCATTCACCTTGTCACACCCTTGTGTGGATTGGTTCACGCCTTGAGAATAAATGGTCAGCACCTTCTCATTCGATGCAAACAAACTGTAGAACTGTTTTAGCTGCTGCTCTGTTAACCCTGTGAGCTCAGGGACGCTTTTGTCGCCCCAGCCTGATTCGGTATAGCGATATTGAGTTGCAGAACGAATCGATTCAGTAAATCCTTGGGTGTGGTTTTCTATGTAGTCTGCATCTAGCTTGTCGTTATCGTCGAGATAGCCCAATAAGCCGTTAAACAGCGCCACGTCTGAGCCAGATTCCAATGCCAAGTGAATGTCTGCGATTTCACAGGTATCGGTATAACGCGGGTCGATGACGATGACTTTCAATGCAGGGTTGGCTTGTTTCGCGGCTCTTAGCCTTTGGAAAAGTACCGGGTGACACCATGCTAAGTTGGAGCCTGTAATCACGACTAGATCGGCTTGCTCGAGATCTTCGTAGCACACCGGTACTGTGTCTGCGCCAAATGCACGCTTATGCCCAACCACGGTTGAAGCCATACACAGCCTAGAGTTACTGTCGATGTTGCCACTGCCGATGAAGCCTTTCATCAGTTTATTGGCAACGTAATAGTCTTCGGTAAGCAGCTGACCAGACACATAGAACGCAACCGAATCGGCCCCAAACTCTTCGATGGTTTGATTGAATTTGTCTGCGACCAACTGAGTGGCACTGTTCCAATCCAGCTCTTGTTTTTGCTCATTCTGAATATGAGCAGGCTGTGTAAGACGACCTAAAGGCGTGACGGTGTCGCCAAGCGCGATCCCTTTAGTACAAAGCTTTCCATAGTTTGATGGATGATCTTTATCACCACGCACTTCTAGTTTTCCTAGCGATGTCGGTCTCGCTTCTATTCCACACCCTACACCACAATAAGCACAGGTCGATTTTATCCAGCCGCTGTTTGAATCGGTCATCCGTTTCTCGCTCAATTATCCATAATTGTAATAACTGAAAACAAGCAAATAACACGCCACTTAATAGCAGCCCTTTATTCTCAAATATTTTAATTTAAAAACAACAAGTTAATAAAAATACAAATATCAACAACGAACCAATCACAATTTAATGAAGACAGAAACTTAATTTTTGCACCATCTTGCGGAAAGTTGCACCACAAACGTTCATTTATATAAATCTAACAAAAAAATTACATACCACTTTAGGGGTAATTGCGTGCTACCACCATTTTTTAAAGCACTGAAAATTATAAGTTAATTTTTATTTAAATGAACGAACCGTAATCTGGCACCCTCCTTGCTCCACTAAAAACCAAGACTTAGAAAAAACATTTTTGTTTTTCTTGATGATTATGAATTGAGTGGAATCTCAACCCGGTATTCATCTGCTAACGGCTAGAAATTAGATACTAGTGATGGTGACGCCGAGAATAAGGAATGGATTATGAGCAAGAAGAAAATCGTCGTTGTTGGTAACGGCATGGTTGGACACAAATTTATCGACAACATCCTGCAATCAGACAGTGATGAGTTTGATGTGATTACTTTTAGTGAAGAGCCAAGGCTAGCCTACGACCGTGTTCAGCTAACGGCTTACTTTAATGGTAAAAGCGCTGATGACCTGTCATTGACCAGTGAAGAGTATTACCAAAGCAACGGCGTGAACTACTTGTTGAACCAGAAGGTTGCCAAGCTAGACACCGCCAATCAACAAGTCATCACTGAAAGTGGTCATGTTGAAAGTTACGACAAGCTAATCTTGGCGACGGGCTCTTTCCCTTTTGTTCCCCCTATTCCCGGTAACGACCAAGAACACTGTCACGTTTATCGCACCATCGAAGACTTAGACGCCATCGAGCTTTCAAGCAAAGGCAGCAAATCTGGCGTGGTGATTGGTGGTGGTCTGCTTGGCTTAGAGGCCGCAAACGCAGTCAAAAACCTTGGCTTAGAAACCCATGTGGTTGAATTCGCGCCTCGCCTAATGGCCGTTCAATTAGATGACGGTGGCGGTGCCCTACTGCGCAGAAAGATTGAAGACCTTGGTGTGCAAGTTCATACCGAGAAAGCGACCTCTGAAATAGTCGACGGTGAAAACGCTCGCTACCGTATGAACTTCGCCGATGGCACCCATTTAGAAACCGATATGATCGTATTCTCTGCGGGTATTCGCCCTCAAGATGAGCTGGCAAGAAGCTCTGATGTCGAGATTGGCGAGCGTGGCGGTATTGTGATCAACAATCACTGTCAAACCAACATCGACAACGTCTACGCGATTGGTGAATGTGCGCTTTGGGACAACAAGATCTTCGGCTTAGTCGCTCCCGGTTATTCGATGGCAAAAATCGCGGCTTCGCATATTGTCTCTGACGGTACTGACGACGCTGCATTCACTGGCGCAGACATGAGCACCAAGCTCAAACTGCTTGGCGTCGATGTTGCCAGTATTGGTGAAGTACACGGCAAGACAGAAGGCGCTCAATCATATACCTACAACGATGAAATTGAACAAGTTTATAAGCGCCTGATCATATCGGCTGACGGCACGAAAATTGTCGGTGCCGTATTGGTCGGTGATGCAGAAGCCTACGGTTCGCTACTGCAAATCAAACAAAATGACATGCCCCTTCCTGAAAACCCATCGGTATTGATTTTACCTAACGTGGCCGATGATTCTGGCTCGGCAATGGGTGTTGAAGCTCTGCCAGTCAGCGCAGTGATCTGTTCATGTTTTGATGTAACCAAAGGCGACATTAAAGAGGCTATTTCAGCAGGCTGCACCACGATGGCGGCTCTAAAAGAAACCACTAACGCTTCAACAGGTTGTGGTGGTTGTTCTGCCCTTGCGAAACAGGTTCTCGATAGCGAACTGAGTAACTTGGGTGTGGAAGTCTCTAACGATATCTGTGAGCACTTTGCTTATTCTCGCCAAGAGCTTACCGACATCATCAGAGTCAACAAAATCAAAACCTTCGATGAGCTGTTAGATTCTCACGGCAACGGATTGGGCTGTACCGTGTGTAAACCGGCTGTCGGTTCGATTCTGGCTTCGTACTGGAACGATTACATCCTTGAAGATCAACACATCGAACTGCAAGACACCAACGACATATACCTTGGCAACATGCAAAAAGACGGCACCTACTCGGTGGTTCCGCGTATTGCTGGCGGTGAAATTACTCCAGATAAATTGATCGTTTTAGGCGAAGTCGCAAAAGAATTCGACCTCTACACCAAAATCACGGGCGGTCAGCGTGTCGACTTGTTTGGCGCACAGCTTAACGAACTGCCTATCATCTGGAAAAAGCTGATTGATGCAGGTTTTGAAACGGGTCACGCCTACGGTAAATCGGTTCGTACCGTGAAATCGTGTGTCGGTAGCACTTGGTGTCGATACGGTGTCGACGACAGTGTTGGCTTAGCGATTCGTCTTGAGAACCGCTACAAAGGCCTGCGTTCACCACACAAGATCAAGTTTGCGGTTTCTGGCTGTACGCGTGAATGTGCAGAAGCCCAATCAAAAGATTTTGGCATCATCGCAACCGACAAAGGTTGGAACCTCTACATCTGTGGTAACGGCGGTATGCGCCCTCGCCATGGTGACCTTTTCGCGACCGACCTTGATGAAACCACACTCCTTAAATACATCGACCGCATTTTGATGTTCTACACACGTACCGCAGACCGCCTGCAGCGTACATCGGTATGGATGGAGAACCTCGAAGGCGGCATTGAATACCTCAAGCAAGTCGTGATTGAAGACAAGCTCAACGTAGCTGAAGAACTCGAAGCGGACATCGCACTCAACATCGAGAAGTACCAGTGTGAATGGAAAACCACCATTGAAAACCCTGAGAAGATGAAGCGCTTCCAGCACTACATCAACAGTGAAGAAATGGACACTAGCCTGTCATTCATCAAAGAACGAGAGCAGCGTTTTCCTAAGCCAAGATTGAGCTCTTCTTCAGATTCACAACGAGATGAAATGCTTACCAAGGCTGACCAAATCGAAGTCACGGAAGTTTCGTAAGCCTAATGGATGGTGAGTGAATCAGTAACAACTAAACCCAATATCGATAGTCGACAGCGGCGCAGCCCAAGAAAACTGCTGTCGGCTATCACCCTAATTAAATTGATTATTAGTTTTATGTTTTGACTAGGAGAAAGTCATGGAAAATTGGACAACCGTATGCAACACCCGGGACCTAACCCCAAACGGTGGTATTTGCGCCAAAGTAGACGATAACCAAGTGGCTATTTTTTACTGCAAGCGCAGTGACACGCTTTATGGACTCTCTAATTACGATCCTGTTGGCAAGGCGAATGTGATGTCACGTGGTATCATTGGTTCATTAAGCGGTGAGCCTTACGTAGCCTCACCCTTATACAAGCAGCATTACCACTTAGAAACTGGCGCGTGCCTTGAACAACCCGATCTCAAGCTCGTGAAATTTGAAGTTCGCAAGCAAGGAGAACAGGTTCAGGTTCTCGCACCACTTGCTATCGCCAGTTAACTAAAACGCCGACACCATGATGTAAACGCTCATTGGCGTGCGTAATTTCGGCACAGGGTTTATGCACATTTAAGCGTTCGAAGTTCGGAAGTAACGCAGATGCACAAACCGGGTAATTTTCCAGATTTAAAGGATTTAAACCATGGATAACACTAAATTTTCGCTGCTTTCATTTACGGGTAAGATGAAGGTCTTACACCTAAGCTGGATGGCCTTTTTCATTACCTTTGTTGTGTGGTTCAACTTTGCCCCACTACTGCAAATGGTAAAAACCACACTTGGTCTTTCTACTGAAGAGATCAAAACACTGCTTATTCTCAACGTTGCATTGACCATTCCGGCGCGTGTCGCGATTGGTATGTTAACCGACAGATACGGTCCAAGATTGGTCTACTCTTCGCTACTCGCAGTCTGTTCAATCCCTTGTTTCATGTTTGCTATGGCAGACTCTTTCATTCAAGCGGCCATCGCTCGTTTCCTACTGGGCTTCATTGGTGCAGGTTTCGTTGTCGGTATTCGTCTTGTGTCTGAATGGTTCCCACACAATGAATTGGGTACCGCAGAAGGTATTTACGGCGGTTGGGGTAACTTCGGTTCAGCAGCAGCAGCGTTTACCCTTCCAACTCTCGCTCTAGCGTTTGGTGGTGAAGACGGCTGGCGTTATGCGGTTGGTATTACTGGCGTAATGAGCTTAGCGTTCTCGTTTATCTTCTACAAAAACGTGTCAGATACACCAAAAGGTTCGACTTACTTCAAGCCTGCTCAAGTAACAGCAATGGAAGTGACATCAAAGGGTGACTTTTTCTTCCTACTTATTATGAAGATCCCGATGTATGCCGCTTTAGCGCTACTGACATGGAAGCTATCACCAAGCAACATCAACATGCTGTCTGACATGGCGGTTTACTCTGTGTATGCAGGTTTAGCAGCACTTTACGTGTACGAAGTATCGCAAGTTTGGAAAGTAAACAAGAACGTATTTAAAGAAGAAGTACCAGAGATTCACCAGTACAAATTCAAGCAAGTTGCGGTACTTAACGTATTGTACTTCGCGACATTTGGTTCTGAACTGGCTGTTGTTTCTATGCTGCCGTTGTTCTTCTCTGAAACCTTTGAATTAACACCGGTTCTTGCAGGTATGGTTGCATCGGCTTACGCCTTTATGAACTTAATGTCTCGCCCAGGTGGTGGTTGGATTTCAGATAAGTTCGGTCGTAAACCAACACTGCTTATTCTGACGATTGGTCTTGCTGCGGGTTACTTCGCAATGGGGCAAGTCGACAGCACATGGCCTGTATGGCTAGCGGTTGTCGCGGCGATGGCGTGTTCTTTCTTCGTGCAAGCAGGTGAAGGTGCGGTATTCGCAACAGTTCCTCTAATCAAGCGTCGTATGACAGGTCAGATTGCTGGTATGACAGGGGCTTACGGTAACGTGGGTGCGGTAGTTTACCTAACTGTGTTGTCATTCGTGAGCTACCAAACGTTCTTCTTAGTGATTGCTGCAACAGCGGTACTTGGCTTTGTAACTCTACTGTTCATGGAAGAGCCTAACGGTCAAATCGCCGAAGTAAACGACGACGGTAGCGTGACCTTGATTAACGTATCGAGCTAACCACTCATTGAATCGGGAGTAGTACCGAGGTGTGTTTCACCACTTTGGTACTGCGTTCAAAGGCTCTAGGTTCACTAGTGCTTTTGTTCTTCCTAGGGTGTTCTGTCAAGGAAGCGGGAAGAAAAGCAGGTAATAAGAAGACCAGTTATGACAATTTCATTCAGCCAAGGGCAAGTTATCACGCCAGAATCCAACAACCAGTTAACGCTTAAGTTTGGTGGTTATTCGAATAAAGGCATACGTGATGAAAACCAAGACGCCATCATTGTAAAGCACCCCAAAACTCGTACTGAGCAAGAGTTGAAAGGCAGTGTCGCCTGCATAGCAGACGGGGCAAGTTGCAGTGAACACGGCCAGAAAGCCAGTCACACCAGCGTGATGCAGTTTATCGACGACTATTACGCCACGCCAAATAGCTGGAGCATTCAGCGCTCAGCACAGAAAGTCTTAACGTCCCTCAATTCTTGGCTCTTCAACACGTCTGTTTCTAATATTCATCCCGCACAACAAGTTAACCACAATGCTCTCGTTTCGACGTTCAGCAGCGTGATACTCAAATCGAACACCGCGCATATATTCCACGTTGGCGACAGTCGCATTTACTTACTAAGAGATGGAGAATTACGACAACTGACCCGCGACCACACCCGTAAAAATATGGGGCAGAAGCATTACTTAACACGCGCCTTAGGCATGGACAACCAACTCAACGTTGACTATCAAACCCTGCCTATCAAGAAAAACGACTGCTTTATCCTCACTTCGGATGGTGTGCATGAATTTGTCTCCCCCAACACATTCAATGAACACATCGATAAGCCTGGAGCGGATTTCGAATACGCTGCACAAACCATCTGTAACACTGCTTTAAGCCACAATAGCTCAGACAACGTGAGCTGTTTGATTGTGCAAGTCAGCCATCTACCTAAACCTTCGCTCATTGAGTTCCATGAAAAACTGGCTAAACGAGCCATCCCACCCGCGTTAAAGCTCGGGCAAAGTATCGACAACTTTATGGTACTTGAGGTGTTGTATGCAGGCTCTAGAAGCCATGTGTACCGGGTGATGCAGAAAGAGACACAAACCGAGTTCGTGCTAAAAGTCCCTTCCGTTCAATATCACGATAGCCCTTCGCAACTCAGAGCTTTCTTTAATGAACAATGGGCGGGGATCTTGTTAAAAAACAAGAGAGTAATGAAGGTTTACCCGACGCCAGAGCATTCGCAATTCTTATATCAAATCTGCGAATGGGTAGAAGGCATCACGCTAAGACAATGGATGTACGACAATCCAAAACCGTCACTCAATGAAGTACGCGACATACTAGAAAAGATCACACAAGGTATTCGAGTATTACAACGCGCAGACATGGTGCACCGAGACTTAAAGCCCGAGAACATTATGCTTCAACATGATGGTGAGATAAAAATCATCGACCTTGGCGCTGTATTAGTCAGAGGACTTGAAGAGGGAGAGCTCGCAGACAAAGACGACACTCCATTAGGTGCGGTCAATTACATTGCACCCGAGACCATCAAGCACAACAGCGCGACCACCAGCTCTGATCTGTTCTCTATCGCTGTGATCGGCTATGAGATGCTAACCGGTGAATTGCCCTACTCTGAAATGACCGCACAATCGCTTAAGCAATCTCGTCATCATCAGTGGAAATACCAACCCATCACCCAGAAACGAGCTGACTTACCAAGCTGGGTGGATTTGGTGTTACAGAAAGCCTGCTCGGAATCGCCAAGCGAACGTCATCAAGTGTTGGGAGATTTTGTGGCAGACCTTTACACACCAAACCAAAGCTTGGTCAAAAGCAAAGCCAAGCAACCTTTGATAAACCGAAACCCGATCCAGTTTTGGAAAGTGTTGGCTTTGTTGCTCGGCATTGTTGCCATTGTAGAAATGGGCTTATTGCTGAGTTCTAGTTAATTACAGGTTCGAGTTAAAACCAAGTGCGGATTAAAAACCCAAGTTCGAGCTAAACGCGAGGCTTCTAGCTAACCGAAAAGCTCGAGCTAGCCTCGTTTCACTAAGCTTCTTGGTACGAGTTCAATACCCGCTTGGTAACGCTTAGCCGATGCATTTAACGCCAAAGCAAAGGCACTATCGGCAATCACTTCAAACTGCTGGGGCAGTGAGTGGACTTTGAAAGGCAAGAAGTCGAGCAGTCGGTTATCACCAAAGGTCGCCAACTTCACTTGATTAACCAGTTCTGGCTTTTCGACCATCACATCCAGCACACCTTCTAACAAGGTGTAAGACATGGTAACAATTGCATCGGGCACCGTGCCTTTGGCAATCCAACCCTCAAAAATCTCACGCCCAGATTCTCTGTCAAAATGCGCGCCGTAACCCACAACGGTAGGTTTGTCTTCTGACAGTCCGATTTGTTGACCATACGCTTTGTTTGCCGCTTCGAAACCCAACTGGCGTTCACGTGATATGTTTAGATCTGGCAATGCACCTATCAAACCAACACTATCAATACTGTCATCGAGAATCGAATGCGTCAGTTCAAACGCAGCTTCAAAATCTTCACTGAGTACGCAAGCAAAGTGCTCGTCATCTAACGGACGGTCAATTGCGATCACAGGCGTTCCTGAGTTTTGCAACTTTAAGTAGAACTCGTTGGCGTCTGGCATGGAACTCGCCACCAACAAGGCATCGATACGACGACTCACCAAGGCTTCCGCAACTTTACGTTCGGTTTCAGCGTCATCATCTGAACAACCAATCAAAATCTGGTAGCCCACTTTACGTGAGTTCTGCTCTATCAGTTTTGCTAAACGCGCGTAACTGCTGTTTTCCAAATCCGGAATAATCAAACCAAATGAACGGCTATTACCAGCACGCAGCGACGACGCTGCATGGTCTGGACGGTAGTTGAACTCTTCCACAACCGCCATGACTTTCTGCTGAGTCTTCTCGCTGATTCTGTATTTCTGCGCCTTGCCGTTGATCACATAACTGGCCGTGGTTTTCGATACTCCAGCCAATTTAGCAATTTCATCAAGTGTCATATGGGTGACCTGTATTTTGTGCGTAGGATCATATAACCAATGATCTGATCCTCGGATTAGTTGAATTATATGCTGAATCGATTCAGTATGAAAGCTGAAAGGATTCAGCAAAATCTGAAAAGTGACTTCAATCATCCTTTTATATGGATTAAGCGTCATTTGTTGTGATTCAACTTCTCGTTATTAACGAAACTGAAATTACGACACGCAGCAAAACTATTTTGAAAACCAAAATCGGCTTTGCTGAATTTTTTTACACTGAATGCTGAATCGATTCAGCCAACGTCGAACAAAGAGCAAAGCAACGAGAAAATATTGTTCTAGACTGAATCGTAGCGATACACAAATTCTCAAGCTATACGCTAAAGAGGCACCATGCTTAAATTATCAAAATCTGACATCACTCTAGGCCAATCTGCCGAAGACAAATTCAAAGCTATCCAGAACATTGCTGGCGACCTGACCGCGAAAGGCTTAGTTGACTCTGGCTACGTTGAAGGAATGCTGAACCGTGAAAACCAGAACTCTACGTTCCTAGGTAACGGCATCGCGATTCCTCACGGAACGACGGATACTCGTGGCCTAGTGAAAGAGACAGGCGTTGCGGTACACCACTTCCCTGAAGGTATTGATTGGGCAGACGGCAACCGTGTTTACGTTGCGATTGGTATTGCAGCTAAATCTGACGAGCACTTAGGCATTCTTAAGCAACTGACCAAGGTTCTGGCAGCTGACGGTGTTGAAGAGAAATTAAAGCAAGCGAAATCAGAAGACGAAATCATCGCCCTACTTAACGGTGACGTTCAGCTAGAAGCCGACCTAGACGCTTCTTTGGTTCAGCTATTGTTCCCTGCAAGCGACATGATTCAAATGTCTGCTGTTGCAGGCGGGCTACTTAAGAACACAGGTTGCACAGACAACGCATTCGTTGCTGACCTAGTAACAAAAACACCGACTCACCTAGGCCAAGGCCTGTGGTTGTTGGGCAGCGATAAAGGCGTAACTCGCACTGGCGTATCTTTCGTTTCAACAGCGAACCATTGTGAATTCGAAGGCACACCAGTGAAAGCATTGGTTGCATTCGCCGCTTGTAACAGCGCGCACCAATCGATTCTAGCAAACCTAAGCAAGATGGTTTTCGAAGGTAAACAGCAACAACTGTTAACCGCTGACGCAGCGCAAGTAATTGGTCTTCTAAAAGGTGAAGCGGTTTCTACAGCGTCTCAAGACGATGACAACTGCGCAGTATTCAAAATCAAAAACGCACACGGTCTGCACGCTCGTCCGGGTGCAATGCTAGTGGCTGAAGCGAAGAAATTCGAATCAACTATCCGCGTTTCAAACCTAGATGGCGACGGAAAAGAAGTGAACGCGAAAAGCTTGATGAAAGTCATCGCACTTGGCGTCAAACACGGCCACCAGCTTCAGTTTGTTGCTGAAGGTGAAGACGCAGCACAAGCACTTGAATCGATTGGCAAAGCTATCGCTTCAGGCCTTGGCGAAGGTTAAGGAATCGATATGTCTGATAAACAAATCAAAGCCGTTACCGTAACGCTTAACCCTGCTCTAGACCTAACAGGTGCTATCGACGCACTGAACGTGGGCTCAGTAAGCTTAGTAAACAAAGGTTCTCTGCATGCTGCTGGCAAAGGCGTTAACGTAGCAAAAGTACTTTCAGAGCTTGGCGCAAAAGTGACCGTGACTGGCTTCCTTGGTCGCAATAACGAAGAAGCGTTCTGCCAACTGTTTGAACAGATAGGCGCAACGGATCGCTTCATCCGTGTCGACGGCGCGACTCGTATCAACGTAAAACTGGTTGAGAATTCAGGCCAAGTAAGCGACATCAACTTCCCAGGTGTACCTGTTGATGCTGACGCGATTAAAGCGTTTGAAGAAACCTTGTTAGAGCTTGCTGAAACGCACGATTACTTTGTCATTGCAGGCAGCTTGCCACAAGGTGTATCGCCAGAGCTTTGCGCTTCTTGGGTACAACGCTTGCGTGACCTAGGTAAAAAGGTGTTGTTCGACAGCAGCCGTGACGCACTGAAAGCCGGTATCAATGCACAACCTTGGTTGATTAAGCCAAACGACGAAGAGCTGTCTCAGCTGTTCAACGCTGAACTCACCACACACGACCAATGCCAACACGCGGGCCAAGCCCTAAGTGAAAAAGGCATTGAGAACATCGTGGTGTCACTTGGTGCAGAAGGCGTGATGTGGCTAAACCAAGGTGAATGGTTACATGCTCAACCACCGCGCATGCAAGTAGTCAGCACGGTAGGCGCAGGTGACACATTGGTTGCTGGCCTATGTTGGGGTCACATGCAACAGATGCCAAAACCAGAACTTATTAAATTCGCAACCGCCCTATCTGCTTTAGCAGTTTCACAGGTAGGCGTGGGCATCACCAGCCAACAAGAGCTGGATTCAGTACTACAAAATATCCAATTACAGGCGCTTAGTGCTCCAACTAGCCAGTTAGACACAAGCAAATAGGACAAAAGGTTTATTATGAATATTACCATTATCACAGCTTGCCCAAGTGGCGTAGCAAACAGCATCATCGCAGCAGGCTTGCTAGAGCAAGCGACAAAAGCATTGAGTTGGAACGCTGCTATTGAATGTCAATCAAGCGTGCTACCTGATTCAACCGTATCGCAAGACACTATCGACAGCAGCGAGGTTGTGGTTATCGCAGCTAACACCAACATTGATAAAGCGCGCTTTGTTGGCAAGAAAGTGTACCAAGCGGCCATCTCTGAATGCACTGCAGATGCAAAAGCATTCCTAGAGAAAGCGGTAGCAGAAGCAACAGTATTAGACGCTTCTCAAGTTGAAAGCACTGTTGAAGTGGCTGGTACTTCAGCAAACACCTCTACAACAGCAACAACAGGCAGCAAAAAGATCGTAGCGATTACCGCTTGCCCAACGGGTGTTGCACATACCTTTATGGCCGCTGAAGCGCTTGAAGCCGAAGGCAAACGCCTAGGTCACCAAATAAAAGTGGAAACTCGCGGCTCTGTAGGTGCGAAAAACCAACTGACAGACCAAGAAATCGCCGACGCTGATCTGGTTATCATCGCAGCCGACATTGATGTGCCTCTGGATCGTTTTAACGGCAAAGCGCTATACAAAACGACAACGGGTCCTGCGCTTAAGAAAACAAAGCAAGAGATGGAAAAAGCATTCGCAGAAGCTAAACCATACCAGCACACAGCATCTTCTAATGCGGCGCCTGCTGACGAGAAGAAAGGCGTGTACAAGCACCTTATGACTGGTGTTTCTCACATGCTTCCAGTGGTTGTTGCGGGTGGTTTGATCATCGCACTCTCTTTCGTATTCGGTATCGAAGCGTTTAAAAAAGAAGGCACACTAGCAGCAGCACTGATGACTATCGGTGGTGGCTCTGCATTCGCACTGATGATCCCTGTTCTTGCTGGTTTCATTGCATTCTCAATTGCTGACCGTCCGGGTCTGGCGCCAGGTCTAATCGGCGGTATGTTGGCTAGCTCAACAGGCGCAGGTTTCCTAGGTGGTATCGCAGCGGGTTTCATAGCGGGTTACTCAGCGAAGTTCATTGCCGACAAAGTTCAACTTCCACAATCTATGGAAGCCCTTAAGCCTATTCTAATCATTCCGTTTATTGCGAGTTTGTTCACTGGCTTGGTGATGGTTTACATCGTAGGTGGCCCTGTTTCTGGCGTGATGAGTGCGATGACGACTTTCCTAAACAACATGGGAACGTCTAACGCGATTCTTCTGGGTGTGATTCTAGGCGCAATGATGTGTTTCGACCTTGGTGGCCCTGTAAACAAAGCGGCTTACACATTCGGTGTTGGCCTACTGGCTTCGCAAACTTACGCACCAATGGCGGCTATCATGGCAGCAGGTATGGTTCCTGCGCTAGGTATGGGCCTTGCGACTTTCCTAGTGAAAGACAAGTTTGAAGCGGGCGAGCGTGAAGCCGGTAAAGCATCATTCGTTCTTGGCCTATGTTTCATCTCTGAAGGTGCGATTCCATTCGCAGCGAAAGATCCAATGCGTGTTATCCCAGCTTGTATGGCAGGTGGCGCACTAACTGGTGCTCTTTCAATGATGTTTGGTGCTCAGCTAATGGCTCCACACGGCGGCTTGTTCGTACTACTAATTCCTGGTGCTATCTCTCCAGTTCTTATGTACCTAGTGGCGATTGCAGCGGGTACAGCTGTAACTGGTTTCGGTTACGCTGCGCTTAAAAAGATGAGCGACTCTAAGGCAACTGCAGAGGCTTAATCCCCCTACTCTGGTTAACGGTTCAACCCGATAACCAGAGGCTCTTGATAACCGGTTTCTTGGTAAAACGGCTCCTTAAAACAAAGGCTCCTCATTTGAGGAGCCTTTTTATTGGAACTATCTAGAAACGCTCGCTCTGGAGTTACTTTTCTGAGGTCGCTAACACAGGTAACTGGAATGCAAACGTCACACCTTCGACATCACCCGTGTCGATCTGACGAATCATCTCTACCAAATAACCTTGCACATCTAACTTCAAACCTTGTTGCTCAACCGCCTTAAACAGAGCTTCTAAGGCCGTGCTATACGCCACATCCGAAACCAGATAAACATCGCTACACAAGTAGTAGCCTTCTGGAATGATCTTATCGTAACGGTCTTTAGCGACTTGCCAGTTTCCAATTTCAACGTCGATGTCGTCCCACTTATTTCTCATCTGTTTAATCGGTGTGGTGCCCATCAACTGAGTCGACTTCTGACCATACATCTCAAACACAGTGTCCCAGTCAGGATCGTCTAGTTTAAGCTTCTGCATGCCACGCTCTGGATACCAAGCCAATTCGGTAGGCATCGACTTAACCAGTTCTTCTTCCATTGAAGACTGCACGCCCGGATGGGCCAATTTCTGAATGAAATCTGCCGTTTCTTTAGGTGTCGCGTTATAGCCCATTTCTCGAATGTGCTTCGCCGTGACGCCAAGTTCACGCTTGAGCGCCTTACCTAACGACTGTGACGATGAAAACCCGCAATACTGAGCAATTTCAATAACGCTCCACGGCTCATCATTGAGCAACAAACTGACCGCGACTTGCAGCCGAACTCGACCTAAATATTGGCCCGGCGTTTCGTTGAACAGCTCAGTAAACTGCCGATGAAAGTGATAGGGAGAAATCGCACTCTCGGTTGCTATCTCCTCCCAAGTACGTCGCTCACCCCACTCTTCATGCATCAAATTAAGCGCATGTGAAAAGCGTTTTTGAAGATGTTCTGGCAAAGATTCAATCAATGCAATCTCTGGCACGAGTTTGAAACCAGGCACCAATTGATAATCAGGTTTGTTCTCTTGCTTCATACGGTCTTTGTTCTCAGGTACATTGGGTCTGATCTCGGATAGCTTGACTTCACTATCGTCTTTGTCCTTTATAAAATCAATCACGATCGCCCCAAAGTGAGTTCTTCTGATGAATCTTTTTCGCCCGGTTCTTTTTCAATTAAATTTTCAAGTAAAGGTGGCTTACGGCAAAACAAACCAAGCAGTACGGGAATCAAAATCAGCGTTACCGCTGTGGCAAACAACTCACCAAACACTAACGACACCGCCGCAGGCTTTAAGTATTGTGCTTGTTCCGCAGTTTCGCTTAACAAAGGCAACAACCCACACACAGTGGTAATCGTGGTTAAGAAAATCGCTCTCAAACGGCTAGTACCTGCGATTACTAACGCTTTCTGTAACGGCACGCCTTGGCGATATTCAACATTAAAACGCGTGATCAGCACCAGCGAGTCATTAATCACAATCCCCGTCATGGCCGTCATGCCAAACATAGAAAGAATGCTGATTGGCAAATCCATCAAGTAATGACCAAAAATCGCGCCTGCGAATCCGAATGGTATTACCGCCATGATGATCATTGGTTGCCAATAAGACTTCAATGGCACCGCCAACAAAATGTAGATCATGATGAGCGTTAGTATCATCGCTGATTTGAAGCCGTTTGACACCTCACCGATTTCTTCAAACTCGCCGCCCGCTTTGATGGTCACGCTTGGAAACTGTAAGTGCAAAGATTCAATTGTATCTTCGAGTTGCTCACGTGTTTTCTCTGGGGATTGTAGGTCACGGTTCTGCTTCCAATACAGGTTGATGACTTGCTCTCGGTCACGGCGGTAAACCACTTGCGGCTCTTGCTCGTGGCGGAACTCAGCAATATCGCCAATCATCACACTACCACCATTCGGCAACATAATAATGGCTTCTTCCAACTGAGCTAAGGTTCTACGCTCATCCCTTGGATATTGCAGCAGCACCTTAGTTTCTTGCCCGTTTTCCAACAGACGATGCACTTCTCTTTCGCCAAACGCTTCTCCTGCGAGTTGAGCTAGCGTGGCTTGAGTTAACCCAAGCTGTTGCCCATATTGATTTAACACCAAGCGAACTTGCGGTAAACCGTCCTGACCATCGTCGTAAACATCCGAAACGCCTTTCAACGACGCTAATGTATTGGCTAACTGCTCGCTTACTCTTGATGCAAGCTCACGTTCATTGGAAGAGATCGTTAAGAATGTGCCACCAGCAGGCTCCTCAGCTGCGCTGAATTTAACCGAGTAAGCGCCTTCAATTTGCCCAGTTTTTTCTCGCCATCGCTTCAACAGTAGGTTATCCTGCAATAAGCTTAAAGATTCATTGGTGAGCTCGGCAGTGACTTCAATTTCACCATAGCCATCAGACCAAGCGAGCAGGTTCACAACAGGCTTCTCTTGCAACGGATAATCTTCCATTAAACCCTTTTCGACCTGCGTCATTGCTTGCTCTACTTGCAACAAAGCTTGGCGCTGCAGTGGCAACGGCGCGCCATCTTCTAGCTCAATAACCGCAGTGATGTAACGCCCCGGAATTTCAGGGAACAACGCACTGCGAATCGCACCATTCGACCACATGCCATAAGCCAGTGAAATAACCGCCACAAACCCAAGCAAAGACGCCACTTTGTAGCCAAGAGCAAACTCCAATATCGGCTTATAGATATTGAGATTGAACCACTGCAACCCGCCTTGAGCAGCATTCTGCACCTTGGCAAAGATACTTGTTGATGGCTTTTTCACTGAAAGCTGTGCCAAGTGTGACGGCAGAATAAATTTGCTCTCGATAAGTGAGAAGATCAAAGCGAAGATCACTACTGCAGAAAACCCCGCAAGCACCTTGGCTAACTCATTGTTAATCCATAACATTGGAGAAAACGCTGCGATGGTTGTCAGCACACCGAATACAGTTGCCACTGACACGGAGTGCACGCCCTGCCAAGCGGCTGTCTTTCCATTTATATTTGAGAAACCATTGGTATTAGGAGAATAGCCGACGTTACCCGTCCGTTTTTCATGTATCGCTTCCCCGACAACAACTGCATCGTCCACCAGCACACCGAGCACCAAGATAAAGCCAAACAGGGTGATGTCGTTGATGCTGTAGTTAAACCACTGCATCGCGGCTAGCGTTCCAGTCAGCGCAATCGGAATCCCCATTGCGACCCAAAACGCGAGCCTAATTTCAAGGAATACGCCAAGCAAAATCAGAACTATTAACAAGCCTTGCCATGCGTTCTCACTCAGGCGAAATAACTGGTCTTCGATGTAAGGTGCCATGTCGGCCATGGTATTCAACTCTATATCCGACGGCAAAATCGCGCGTTGGGCATCGAGCGTTTCACTGATCGCTTCACTAACTTTGAGTAAGTTGTCGGTTTGGCTAGTACTGACCAATAATGCAATGGCGTTAGAGCCGTTGTTACGCACGATAGAACCACTGTATTGGTAACCTCGGCTTAACTTGGCGATATCACCCAACAGTATTTTCCCGTTGCGTCCTGAAATTACGACAAGCTGATTCAGCTTCTGTAGATCATCGGCATAACCCTCACCACGAATCACCATTCGACCTTTGTCACTGATCAGTTCACCGCTGCGAGTCTCAAGTGAACGCTGCTCAACGAGATCTGCGAGATCTTCTAAGCTCAACCCCAACGCTTTCAGTTGGTCAGGATCTGGCTCGATAACCAATTGAGATGTGCGAGTTCCCCAATTTGATACCTTCGATATACGAGGGTTCTTCTTTAACGCCTGTTCAAGTTGCTTGGCGATGGGTTGCAGTTCGTCATCGGTTCTTGGCCCAGACACCACCACAAACGCCGCTAAATTGGTAAATTCGTTACGCACAACTTGCGGCCTTTCTGCTTGCACGGGAAAGCCATTGATGGCGTTAACTTGATTACGAATGTCATCCAACAGCTTGTCTAAATCTGCGCTGCTGGTTTTACGCACCACGACTCTAGAAACGCTAGCACTCGACTGACTGGTGATCTGTTTGATGCCTGGAATACCGCTGATCGACTCTTCGATTCGCTGGGTCACGCTCTCATCGATCTGTTGCGCTGTACCGCCGGGGTAAGCCACGGTAATGCTGATTGAAGATGGTGCAATTTGTGGAAACGACTCAACACGTAACAGCCCAAATGCCAGCACGCCACTAATAACAATCGCCATCATCAACAAATTAGCGGCGACTGGATTGTTAATAAACCATTTAGTCATCCAACTCATTAGTTTGATTCCTTAATCTGTGCTGCATCAGATTTGCCGGCAAGCATTGCTTCAGAGCGTCCTTCATAGAATCTAGGCGCGACTTGTTTACCAATTAGCATCGAAGAAAGCGGATATTGCACCACACGGCGAGCCTTATCACTTTGATCATTGAAGCGAATATCGAGCTGTTGGCTGCCTTGTCCAATGAGCGCTACCGACTCTTTTTGTAAACGATCTTCTTTGTCTAACGTCCACACATACCCATCTCGGGTCATCGCGCTCAGAGGTACGCTTACTACGTCATCTTTTAGACCTAAGTTAACCACGGCTTGAATCTGCTGATTCGGAAACAGTCTTGGCTTGTTTTGGTAAGGGTCTTCAACCAAGAGTACCACCTGTCTTTGACGAGTCACCGAATCCACTTCCGGAGACACATAGCGCACCTTCGCCGGCCATTGATTCCCAGAACGACTGACGACACGAATACTTGGCTTAACTAAGGCGGCTTGTACTTGTTGCCAGTGCATTTCAGAGATAGGCAGCTCAATATCAATCGAATCACTGGCAGCTAATTCAAAGGTCACTTGCCCCGACTCTATCCACTCTCTCGGGCTAATGTGGCGTTTCATGATGACCGCATCAAAAGGCGCGGTAATCACCGACTCTTCCAGTAGTTTCCGCGCGCTTATGTAAGCCTGTTTTGCTTGTTTTAGATTAGCTTTCGCTGCAAGTAATTGAGGCTCTCTGCGAGCAAAGGATGAACTTGTTTTTGGGTTAAGCATTTTGAGAGCGACCGTTTGCTCATGCTTAGCCTGTTTCAACTCAAATTCCGCTTGTTTCAATGCACTTAACGCTTGCGCCAAGTTCGCATCGACGGCACTGGTATCTAGCCTCGCTAACACATCGCCTTTTTTGACTAAATTTCCCGGCTCAATGCTTTCATTCAACCATTTCAATTGTGCACTGCTCGATGCTTTGAGTTGAATCGGCCAACGAGCAGCGGTTAAGCCTAGTACCGTTAACGTCGATTCGTGTTGCGAAGGGGTCACCTCCAACACGGAAGCTGGCGCCAGTACCGCTTGTTTCTTCACAGGCTCTGCCGCTTCTGGTTCCAATTGATCGACAACAATCAAGGCAACAAAGATAGCCGCACAACCGACTAATACAGACAGTGGCTTTTTAAACTTCATAGGGCATCTCCTTGGTAGCCTTTTGAACAGAGGTGTGGTTAAGTCGCTGACTGATTTCAGTAAGGCGAGAAAGGGTTTGCAGCGTAATTGGTAGCATCACTGCGGTTTCAACAAACTCCAATGAATAGGTAACGATAGAGAACACTTGCCCTGCGGTTGGCCCAATAAGCCGGCTCACCATCCACAAATTGCCGACTACCGCGCCAAACAACACAGTAAAGATCAGCCCGTAGACAATAGCCTCGGTGTCTGAGAGTTTGATTTCACACTGTTTAAGTCGCTCAAAGTGCCTGCGAAGTACAGATAAACGAACACCGCTCAGCAATTGAACTTGCTGTTCAACTTGATCATTAAGCTGGCCATTGAGTCGTGTGAATGTTTGGTGGAATACGCTGTAGATAGCTAGCATCGACAGCCCAGCAAACAGCATGCAAAGCGCCAATGAGAAATGGAACGTAGAGAGAATCACCACGGTAGCAACAAGCTGAACCACTGCCGTCATCAACGCAGGCAAGTCTTCTTCTAGGAAATCCACTAGCTCACGAGACATAGTTAGCCGAGCGTCTTTGGTTGAGACCGGTAGCCCGCGCAGGTTTCGCTCTACAATATTCACGAGCTTTACCCGAATCGCCCCATAAACACGGGTATCGTAAAAACGACGAACAACACTGAGAATAACCAGTACGAAGAGAATCACTGCCAGCATCACTAAAGGCTGAAAGTTTTGACTTAACACGCCGTCGATGGCGTAACCAATAAATAGTGGCAGCAGAATAAGCATCACATTTTCAGCCAATACCATTAACCAAGTCGCAGCAACCTTTAATGGGTTAAGCCGAATAATAGTTAGTAGAGAGATGGGATGTTTGAATAACATTATTGAGCCCATAAATGAATATGGAGTCAGTATTACCAATTCGGCATGGGAAAAAGTGTCCCAAATTGCTGTGTTAGGTAGGTAGTTTACAATAAGGGAGCTTTTATTTACCAAAACTCCCTTATTGTCACTCATAAGAAACGTTAGTGTGGACAGTGGTAACTATCGAGATATGTATCGCTATTTGATGGTGAGCCTAATCAACATATTAATGCACTAGGCGCTGCAGTTGTGGCGTTTTATTACAGGGGAATAGCTAGTGAAACTAACATTTCAATAAGAAGTCGATGAGCAAAACGAGAGGTGTACCGGCACACCCGACAGTACGTTTATTCGTTACGTATTGTCGGGCGAAAAATTGAATTAACTGGTTAGCGCTTCTTCAAAAACACCCAACTCGCGACCAAGCCACGTAGCACGAACGGTATGATCTAAGGTCTCTTCGCCCCCCGTTACTGGGTGAATCAGCACTGACATATCTCCTCGTGCTTGCTCAAGCCACTCAACAAATCCAGATTCTTTATTAACAAAATGGACCTCAAACATTGGCATTTTATGTGGGCCTACCAAGCGCTGTATCAATGGATAAACTTCTAATACATCCTTACGCTCTGTAATAATTTTCTGACGTAGTGTCTCAGCTTGCTCTGCAAATCGCAGAGGGAAATAAACGTGACCGTGGTACATGGCACCATCCTTTAGAATTATGATATCGCGATTTTATACCTAAACCGCCTTCAATAGCTAAGTCTAAATAAGTGGACTTACTTTCCAAAGGATCCATAAGAAACAAAAATAGAGTTTGAGTCAACGTTGGCCGGTAAAACAAACTCTATGACGTGGTGTCGACCATCGCTTTGAAGACCTACGGGCGTAGTTTTAAAACACGATCAATATCTTCAGCAGAATGGCGCTCTGGTACTTGCTCCCACTCTTCGCCAAATGAGCGGTTAACGACTCGGCCGCGTTGGAAACCTTCACGCGCTTCAAGTTGCTTCGCCCAACGAACGACATTGGTGTAAGACTCAACTTGTAGGAACTCAGCCGCATCATACAGCTTGCCTAGTACAAGGTTGCCATACCAAGGCCAAATCGCGATATCAGCGATGCTAAGCTCTTCACCTGCAACAAATGTGTTGTTTGCTAACTGTTTATCTAACACGTCTAGTTGACGCTTAGCTTCCATCGCAAAACGGTTAATTGGGTACTCTTGTTTTTCATCAGCGTAAGCGTAGAAGTGACCAAAACCACCACCTAAGAATGGCGCTGAACCTTGTGCCCAGAACAACCAATTGATAGTTTGCGTTCTTGCCTCTCCTTCTTTTGGTAGGAAGTAACCAAACTTTTCAGCCAGATGCATCAAGATAGATGCCGATTCGAAAACATTAACGTCTTCATCACCAGACTTGTCGACAAGTGCTGGTATTTTAGAGTTTGGGTTTATGCCAACAAAACCAGATGAAAATTGGTCTGACTCGCCAATATTGATCAAGTACGCATCATATTCAGCTTCTTTAACACCCGCCGCCAACAGCTCTTCTAGCATGATAGTGACTTTCTGGCCGTTAGGTGTGCCAAGAGAATACAGTTGCAAAGCATGGTCACCAACAGGAAGCTCTTTATCAAATCGAGCGCCAGATTCAGGGCTGTTAATGTTTGCCCACTTATTACCACCAGCAGTATCGTTAACCCAAACTTTTGGCGGTGTGTATTGTTGTGACATGATATTTCCTTATTAATATAGGGTCTCACAAACTGATATTAGGTCACATGTCCTTGGTTAAAACCCCTGAATACGATTTATTTTCAAACTGTTAAGCATGGCTTATTCCTGAAAGACATAACCCGTTTACCAAGAGGATTCATATAAAAGGTAAGCACCTATTCTAATCTTGTTTCGAACCTCATTTAATGTTGGTCAGTCTAGAGCATCATTTAGCAACGACAGTCCTACCCGTTCCAGAAAGCTGTGATAAAATCGGGAGATTACAATTGATAAGGATTAGGCAATGTCTTCTGATTACACAGGCTCGAGTGCTGCGTACGCTCGCCAAGAGAAAGGCTACCGCGAAAAAGCACTAAAACTGTACCCTTGGGTTTGTGGTAAATGTGCACGTGAATTTGTTTACTCAAACTTAAGAGAGCTTACCGTTCACCACGTGGATCACGACCATACAAACAACCCTGAAGATGGTAGCAACTGGGAACTACTGTGCTTGTACTGTCACGATCATGAGCACTCAAAATACACGGATCATGACCGTTACGGTGTTGATGCAAAAGCCCGTTTAGACGACCATCAATCAGCAACGCACAATCCCTTTGCTGATCTAGCGAAGTTGATGAAGAAGTAACACACGTTAAGACCTGTATTTGCTAGATGATAGCGGCTAGAGACTAGATAAATAACAAGAACCCCCAGTATGTCGCCATACTGGGGGTTCTTTTATCTGCCCTACAAATTCAGCGAGGCAAGATCAAAAAAGCCTTCCGAAGAAAGCTTTTTAAGAATCAAATCGAATTACGCTGCCGCTTGTTTGCGAGACTCTTCTATCTGCTTAGCGCGCTTTTTTAGCGTCAATTTATCGCGGTATGCAAACCAAACGTAAGACACAACCACTAAGAAGAACAGGTATGACAATGAGAAAATAAACGGCGATTGAATGATATCGTTCGAGATCCCCCAAGAAACACCGATAACCGTCACAGCGATTTTCGCGAAGAAACCACACATTAATAGCATTAAAGCCAACTGCGGGAAACGCGTGCTGCGAAATGCAAGCCAATAGCAACTACCCACCGCTAATGCAGCAATATAGAAGCCAAACAAGAAAGAGTGAATATGGTCAGCTGCCGCCAAACCACCAGAAATTGACATCAATAGAATTAAAAACAGTTTCATAATACTCGCCTCGCCATAAGTTGGAAACGCATCCTTTCAAATTTGGAATCTTTGTTTGTGTGCTATTTTCCCACTTTCTCTCGACAACACAACCCCTTGTATCGGACAAAATGTAAGCAAAAGTACCCACAAAAACCACCATTAACAAGTAATTAACAACTTGTTTTTAATTGGACTCCGTTACTCCTTGTCTCATATAAACAAAGCGCTATTTTGATTTATTTTGTTACACAAAGTTAACTTTATAAAAAATTTAAAATAATTCTAAAATTTGTGATATCCGCACGAAATACAAGGCTACTCAGAAACCATGACGAAAAAATCCCTAAAGATAAATAAGATGACAGCACTAAAAAAACAAAATAGAAAGGTGTTGAAAACAATTTAAAAACCAACAAAAAACACCCTGTTAACAAAGAAAGCTTAATTGACCAAAAACGGAAAAATAGATTCCAATCACATTTTTATTGGTTATAATCCGCGCTCTTTTGCGTCACCTGTTGAAAAACGCAAACTAATTTTGAAGAAATAATCACAATAACCCGTCATTAGTTAAGTGACTCTCCACATAATTGATGACAAAACTGAGAATAAAAATGAGCAAGATTGATAAAGCAACACGTATCCTGCTGGCAGGCTTCTGTATCAACCTTTGTCTTGGCATCCTGTATGCTTGGAGTGTATTTAACAAGGCGCTAGTGACTGAAGCTGGTTGGAGTGCTGCTGAAGCATCTTCACCTTACGCTATTGCAACTATCACATTCTCTGTTTGTCTTCTTATTGCAGGCATCCTACAAGACCGCATGGGGCCACGTAAGATCCTTATTCTAGGTACAGCACTTACAGGCCTGGGCATGATTGCTTCTGGTTTCGCGACAACTCCTATGATGCTAAACCTAACGTTTGGTGTGATGACAGGTGCTGGTATCGGCTTCGGTTACGCCTGTCTTTCTCCATCTGCAATGAAATGGTTCCACTCTTCTAAGAAAGGTATGGTTAACGGTCTAATCGCAGCGGGCTTCGGTCTTGCAGCTATTTACCTAGCGCCAGTAACTTCTGCGCTAATCAACAGCATGGGTATCCAAACAAGCTTTATGATTCTTGGTGTTGGTGTACTTGCAATTGCAGTACCTCTGGCAGCAACGATCAACAACCCACCTTCGGATTACACGCCAGCTGAGCCAAAAGTAAAAGCAGGCCAAGCACCTAAAGCGGTTAAGAAAACTGAAGATCTAACTTGGAAAGTAATGCTGAAGACTCCTCAGTTCTACTCTCTATGGATCATGTACGCATTTGCTGCGTCTGTTGGCCTTATGATCATCGGTAACATCACTACGATTGCTAGTGTTCAAGCGAACCTACCAAACGCCGTCTACTTAGCGTCTATCCTTGCTGTATTCAACTCAGGCGGCCGCGTTGCTGCGGGTATGCTTGCAGATAAAATCGGTGGCGTACGTACTCTACTGCTAGCGTTCATCCTTCAAGGCGCGAACATGGCTCTATTCGCTACATTCAACTCTGAATTCACGCTAATCATTGGTACGGCTATCGCAGCTGTTGGTTACGGTACGCTTCTAGCCGTATTCCCAACTCTAACTGCTGAGTTCTACGGCCTGAAAAACTACGGTACAAACTACGGCGTGCTTTATACAGCATGGGGTATCGGCGGCGCTATCGGTGCAGCGGTTGTTGGTTACTCAATGACGAATGGTGAAGGTTACGGCCTAGCTTACACAATCTCTGCAGTTATGATGGCAGTGTGTATTGTTCTAGCAATCATCACTAAGCCTATCTCTGAAGCTAAAGTGTCTGAACTAAAAGCATCTCAAGCTTAATCGTCAGAAAAGATTGAATTTGTTACTGAAGAGCTTAGCCTGAGGGTTAGGCTCTTTTTGTATCAAACGACAATCGAACCCGAGTCCTCATCTCTCTCCTACTGATTAACCCTATTAACCACTTTGTCCGTAACATTGTTAGAACATAAGCCTTTTCGATATAATTGGAAAAACTCCTAATATTTAAATACCTATGAATTTGAAAAAAATATTCATTTTAGCTTTCGTAAGCGTCTTCTCAGGTTGTGCCGTATACGCGGGTTTAAACTTCGATGAACTATTTGGTGAACAGCAAGTTCGTAATCGCCAAGTTCCTATTCTTTCTGCTCAAGCACAGCACTTCATTGACGAAGTAAAGCCCATCATTAATAACCGATGTGTGGTGTGTCATGCGTGCTACGACGCACCTTGCCAACTCAAAATGTCTTCGGTGGAAGGTATCGATCGTGGCGCAAGTAAGGCACTTGTCTACCAAGGCACTCGCTTAACCGCCTCAGCCCCTACTCGTTTGTTTGAAGACGCGTTAACCACACAAGAGTGGCGTGATGCTGATTTCCACCCGGTGCTTAACGAGCGTATGCAGAACTCAACGGCTAACCTCGACGCCGGTCTTGTTTCTCGTATGCTGATTCAGAAAGAGAATCACCCTCTGCCCGATCAAACCCAGCTTGAAGGTTTCGACTTTTCAACCGATCGTGACCAACGGTGTCCAACCATCGAAGAATATCCTCAATATGAAAAAGACTACCCGACTTGGGGGATGCCTTATGGCATGCCAAACCTCGACAAGACGGAGTATGCGACATTAATGAGCTGGTTAGAAAACGGGGCATTGATGAACGAGCATATTCCGCTAAACGATGCCGAGAAAAGGCTTGTTAACGTCTATGAAAGCTTCCTGAATAAAAACTCGAACAAGAGTCAGCTCTCCGCGCGTTACATCTACGAGCATCTGTTTTTATCGCACGTCTATTTTTCTGATTTAGGGCAGCCAACACGTTTCTTCTCAATCGTTCGTTCCGCAACACCACCAGGCGAAACAGTCCAGCGCATTGCGACTCGTCGCCCTTACGACGATCCAAAAGTCGCCCGAGTCTACTACCGATTAATTCCAGAGCAAGGCACGATTGTTGACAAGACGCACATGCCCTTCGCGCTAAATAAAGAGCGCCTACAAAAATGGAATACGTGGTTTGTAGATGCTGATTACCAAGTCAAACAACTTCCTAGCTATGACATAGATGTTGCAGCCAACCCTATGACTTCTTTCGAAGCGATGCCGGTAAACTCACGTTTCCACTTCATGTTGGATAACGCACAAAACACCATCATGGCCTTTATCAAAGGACCGGTGTGCCGCGGTCAGCTCGCACTGAATGTCATTAATGACCGTTTTTGGGTATTCTTCATTGACCCAGATAAAGCCGATTTACCGGAAATCAACGCCTTCTATGCCAGTCAAAAGAAAAACTTAAAGCTACCGAGCGAATTAAAAAGCAATACCGTCCCGGCGACTAATTGGGTACGCTACTCAAAGCAACAAGCACGATATCTCAATGCTAAATCCGATTTCACTAACCAATGGTTTGCAAGTGGCGTCAACCTAGACACTGGCATCATATGGGACGGCAATGGCATTAACCGCAATGCCGCTCTAACCATCTTTAGACACTTTGATAGCGCCTCTGTTGTCCAAGGCTTGGTTGGCCCTCAGCCGAAAACGGCATGGGTTCTTGACTATGCTCTTTTAGAACGAATTCACTACCTTCTTGTAGCAGGATTTGATGTGTATGGTAACTTTGGCCACCAACTGATTACTCGTATGTTTATGGATTTCTTACGCCTTGAGGGTGAGAGCAATTTCTTAACCCTTCTTCCTAAAGACTTCCGACATATAGAGCATTCAAGTTGGTACCAAAATCAAAGCGTACAATTAAGTGACTTTTTGCAGCGTAATATTGCTCCTTTTGAGCAGCCAACCAGCGTGATTTACAAAACCGACGATCCGAAGCGTGAACTGCTGCACATGCTCAAAGATAGACTAGCACCTGTACTCGATAATCGCTTTGATATTGTTGAGACTGGGTTTGGTAAAAAAAACGAGGCTCTGCTTAATCAAGTGAGTTTGATTCGGGGCGAAGGCTTACGTCATGTACCACAACTAGTGATGATTATGATTGAAGGCAAAAACGGCCAGGACCAGTTGTTCACCATGATTCATAACAACGCTCACAGCAACATTTCGAGCCTTTTTGATGAAGAAAGTAACCGTGATTACGCCAATGATGACTTAACGCTCGTCCGTGGTGTGTTGGGCAGCTACCCCGAAGCTTACCTATCATTAACAGAGAACGAGATTCCGAACCTCGTTAAAACACTACAAAACTTGAACACAGAAGAAGACTACATAGCGTTACTTGATAAATTTGCAGTACGACGCAGCTCTCCGAAATTTTGGTCGTTCAGTGACCGTGTGCATCGTTGGTATCAAAAAGATCAGCCTATTGAGTTTGGTTTGTTGGATTACAACCGCTTTGAAAATAGATAATAAGTGATAAGCCTTAGTTTTAGTTCTAGCTCTTGGGAGAGATTAGTTTTAAGAGGCTAGTCGTTATGAAAGAAGGTTCACTTGCATGATATAAAAAATCCTCTGACGATATTCGTACAGAGGATTTTTTGTTGGTCTTGCTGATTGGGTATTGCTTAAAACAAACCTACACCATTAAGCAGAAACATAAGGGAGGAGAGCCTCTAACGAATCTTTAACCAATTCAGATAAAGCTTGGTCGTTATCTCTGTACTGCAGTAATGGGGCTTCGCTTGCTTCAATGCTCTGACACAAACTGTACAGGGCAGATAAACCCAAGCTCCCCGCAGATCCTTTAAGCTTGTGCGCCAAAGACTTCACTTCTCGTCCATTATCGGCTTCACTCGCCTCAACTAATTCATTCAAAGTAAGGTTGCTGCTCTCCTCGAAAAGCACAACGATTTGCTTCATTTTCTCTAAACCAAGAATCGATAGGTCACCCTCTATCACCTTGGAATCAATCAGTTTCACCGGAGTGTCTCCTTCATCTAAAGCGTCAGTTGTCGTCGCGCGTTTCGTCAAAACATCAGCCAACTGTGTCGAGTGCAGTTCATCATAGTTGCTCTTAATAACACGGTTACCGTTTTGCTTACAAACGGTATCGTTTGGATCGGGCTGAGGCAACAACAGCGCGTGGCCGTCCAACTGCTCAACAATCAATTCCGACAAGGCTTCCTTCTCTAACGGCTTAGGTAAGAAACCATCGAAGCCAGACGACAAGTAGCTTTCTACTTCTTCGTTAAACACATGAGCCGATACTGCGATCATTGGTGGTACTTTTCGAATTACGTCTTCTTCACTCTCATGCTGAAGCGCATCGTCTTTGAGTTGTTGAATTAACTCGACGCCATCGCAGTCCGGTAAGTTAATGTCCACCAGCGCAATATCGAACTCTTGCTCACTGAATATGGCTCTCGCTTCTTGTCCTGTTGTCGCGATCACAACCTCGTGCCCCAAGTTATTCAAGAAGCCTTCAGCAACGATGCAGTTTACGGGGTTGTCTTCAATCAGAAGTACCTTAGCTCGAATACACGCTTCAATGACCGGTACTTTAGTTTCTATCTTCTCACCGGCTTCAAGTGGCAGTGAGAACCAGAACTGGCTACCCTCGCTTTCTTCAGAATGAACACCAATATCCCCGTTCATTGCCAGCATGATGCTTTTGCTGATCGCTAATCCAAGCCCTGTGCCACCGGTTTTGTTGCGACCGCTGTCGGTTTGAGTAAAGGCATCAAACAGACAAGCTTGTTCGCTAGCATCAATACCTACACCGGTATCTGACACTTCAAACATCACTCGATTTTCATCTTCGATATCTAAGCTAATAAAGATATCGACCGAGCCACTTTCCGTAAACTTAATCGCGTTACCGACCAAATTATTCAAGATTTGACTGATTCGCGTTACGTCACCACGCCAATAGCGTTGCACGTCGCTTTCAATATGGAAATCAAAATTCAGCTTCTTCTCACCGGCTCTCCCTTCCATCAACTGATAAGTATCTTGAACCATTTGATGGAGGTCGAAGGAAGCGACTCGGATCTCTAAATGACCCGCTTCAATCTTCGAATAATCAAGTACATCGTTTAAAATCGCTAACAGGTTCTTACCACTGCGGTTGATGATATCAGCATAACCAGACTGTAAAGGATTTAGGCCAGTGTCTTTAAGCAATCTCGCTGTACCTAGCACCCCATTCATTGGTGTTCTGATTTCGTGACTCATGGTCGCTAGGAAAACTGACTTTGCACGGCTCGCTTGTTCTGCAGCGTGACGAGCTTTGGCGTGGTTACTTACTTCGACATTCAGTTTTTCGTTAGTTTGTTGCAATTGATATGTGCGTTCAGTGATTAACTCTTCAAGATGCTCTTTGTGCTCTTCAAGTTCTCGTTTCGCTTTAGCTTCGCCCACAGCAACCACTTGCAACGCTTGAGCCGTATTTCTGGCAGTGATAATGGCTTCCCCCATATGAGCGAGTTCATCATTACCTTTTACTGAGATATCAATGTTTAAACGCCCTTGGGCGATCGACATTAATGCAGAGGAATACTCGGTAAGACGTTTAACTACTGAAATATAAACAACACGCCACACAATGAAAATCACAATAACCAGACCTATTATGGAGATAACCGAGAGCGACCATTGAGCCAAACTCAAAGTGGATGTCAGTTCATCTACTGCTTTCTTTGTACTCCGATTTGAATCATCAATAAGTTGATTGACGGTGGTATTTAATTGAGAAAATAACTGCAAAGTATTCTGCATTAAGAGTTCGGATTGTTTGTTGTTCTCATACCTCTCTAGAGCGATATCAAACACCACTTGTCGTCGCTTCAGTTCATCCAATAATTGGGCCATCTGCGCAGAACGAGTAGGATCCTCTACCGCTTTAACACGGCGTGCCATAACTCTCAGATTAGATTCGAATTCAGCTTTTATCTGATGAATACGCTCGACATTGGTAACGGTTTGAGTTTCTTCAATTTGATTAAGCATTTTAAAGGCTAGCAGGTGCAATTCATGCAACCGTTCAGATAAATCGAGATCAACCTCAACCAGTGCATCAAGTGCTTGGTAGGCTTTATCTGTCTCTTCGGTTTCTAGCAGATCGTAGATGTGTGTGACATTAGCTACAGCAATGGTGGCCGTATTTAAAACTTGAGTACGAGTTAATTGTTCAAGCTCTTCAGCGAGTAAACGCATCTCTTCAACACGAGACAACAGTTCTTTGGCGAGCCAAAGCTTACGCTTTACAGAGACACCAAGCTCAGCCAATGTATTGATAACACTTTGAACATTGTTTTCAAGTTCATCAAGCAGCTCGGAGTCAAAACTGTCACTCCCTAGTTCCTTGATATGTTGTAATAGCGCCTCAAGCTGATCAAACAAAACAGTGCCGGCTTTTTTTCTCTCTGCTTCATTTCTTGCATTGGAAAGTGTTTGTACAGACGAAATGATGCGATTACTCAATCCGGAAACCTGACGAGCTTCAATCATCGCAGGCAGTGCCGAATCAACAACGTTTCTCTCTGTTTTTGCTACAAAGCTAAATCCAGAAACACCGATCAATGCAGACAAAAGAACGAGCATCGCCATCACTAAAAATGAGGCTAGTAGCTTGCGTCCAATACTTGCTGAAGCTAATAACATAAAATCTAAACCTTAAAACGTTCTTCTCTACCCCTGCAGAATACGCTATATTTTGCAGTGTTTCTTATCTAAGACCAACAAAACGGCAATCCATGCTATTTAAACCTTTCGCTTCAAGACTTCTCCTAGCTTTGTTTACTGTAATAAGCAGTAACGCTAGTGCTAGCATGCTTCCAAGCCCGATAGAATCGGCTACCGCTGTAATCAAAAAAGAGAAAGTTTGTGCCATTTATCCGCACCTGAAAGACTCTTATTGGTTGTCCGTTAACTACGGTATGGTCTCGGAAGCAGAAAAACAGCAAGTCGAGCTAAAAGTTTTGGAAGCAGGCGGTTACCCCAACGCAACTAAACAAGCTTCACAACTGGTGCTTTGCACTCAATGGGGGGCCGACGCCATAATTTTAGGAACGGTTTCACCTGACGCTTACCACGATAACCTGACCGATTGGGTCGGCTCAACGCCCGTTTTTGTGACGGTCAATGAGCTTACCGTCAATAAAATTCAACAGAAGATATTGAAAGGTACAGTGGGCGTTGATTGGTATCAGATGGGCTTTCAAGTTGGGGAGTATTTAGCGAAATCACACCCTAAAGGTTCCGGCAAAACCCCCATCGCCCTGTTACTTGGCCCTCAAGCTAGCGGAGGCACCAAGCCGGTTGCTCTCGGCTTTTATGATGCGATCAAGACGAGCGATGTCGAAATCGCGATCAGCTATTGGGCTGATAACGATAAAGAACTACAACGAAACCTTGTCCAGCAAGTCATTGAGCAGCCTAATATTCAATATATTGTCGGAAGCGCGGTTGCTATCGAAGCGGCGATCAGTGAACTCAGAGCAGCAGGAAAAACAAATGAAATAGGTCTGATTTCGAGCTATTTGAGTCACGGTATCTACCGCGGTTTACTGCGTAATAAAGTCCTTTTTGCACCTACGGATAAAATGGTCGAACAAGGTCGCTTGTCACTCAAGCAAGCCATTAATTACTTGAGAGGGCAACCTTATGAGAAACACAGTGCTCCAGTTATTGAACCTCTCACTCCTGCCACATTAAAAGATCAAATTATTGCCGATTCATTGTCACCTTCTGAGTTTCGACCAGTATTCAGTGTGAATCCATAGTGATATATTGAGTTAAGCACTCAATAACAATAAAAATACGAACAATAATTAGGGAACATTCATGCAAAAAACAACACGTACTATGCCAACGCATAAGAATATCGCTTTGGTTGCTCATGACCACTTCAAACCAGAGCTACTAAGATGGGTTAAGGAAAACAAAGAAAAGCTGCAAAGTCATTTTCTATATGCAACGGGTACTACGGGTTCTCTACTCAGCAAAGAAACAGGCTTAGCAATCAAAAGTATGATCAGCGGCCCAATGGGCGGCGACCAACAGCTTGGCGCGCTTATTTCAGAAGGAAATATCGATATGCTGATTTTCTTCTGGGATCCACTCAATGCTGTACCACACGATCCAGATGTGAAAGCACTACTTCGTATTGCAAGTGTGTGGAACATTCCTGTTGCAACCAACCGTGCTACCGCTAACTTCCTATTTAATTCTTCATTGCTTGAAGAAGAAGTGATCATTGAGATCCCAGATTACGAAGCGTATCTAGCTGAGCGTACTTAATCGCACGTTACATGTGCTCTCTACTGAACAGACTAAAAAGCCTGCATTATCGCAGGCTTTTTTATGTCTCGTTTTCAGACATTAAACAGTTCAGTGAGTCTCTCTACTTCTCACTCCACACCGCCATCTCATTGCCACTTGGCTCTCTAAAATGGAAACGTCTGCCGCCGGGAAAGCTAAAGATCTCACGGTTTATCTGACCACCAGCATCAATCACATCGCGCTCGGTTTGCTCAAGATCTTGGCTATAGAAAACCATCAGCGCCGCGCCGTTATCCGTATTCGACGCCAGATCTGCCAAATAGAAGCCCCCCATTAAACCTTTACCTTCGAAAGCAGAATACTCTGGGCCATAATCTTCAAAACTCCAGCCAAACACAGCACTGAAAAATGCCTTAGTTTCGGCCATATCTCGTGCAGCAAATTCAATGTAGTTGATCGATCCATGTTCCATATCGCATCCTTCTATATTCAGGTTTGAGATCTAATTTTAGACGATAACGACAAGGTATATTACTTTTTGCGTATCACAGGGTAATCAGAACCGTGAAGCTCTTGCACAAAGCCAGAACCATCACCGCTATGCGTAATCCATACCTTCTCTTTAGCACGCGTCATTGCCACGTAAAATAGGCGTCTCTCTTCGGCATAAGGAAACACATCTGATGACTCAGTCAACGCGCCATCAATATGCAGTTGTTTCTTTTTCGCCGGAAACTGCCCTTCATCAACACAAAGAATAATCACGAAGTCGGCTTCTTTACCCTTACTCGCATGACAGGTCATAAAATGAAGATCGATCGAGGTATAGATCTTTTTCCAATCATCTAACAACTCTGGTTTGTGATAGTGGTTGCGACCAAGCAGCATCACTGATTTTTTGGTTTTACCTTTAGATTGACGGTTCAAATGGTCAAGGATCTTCTCAACTTCTTTACTTGGCGCACTGTACACCGCTTTCTGCTTCTGTTGCTTGAAGCTGTTCAGTTCTTTCGGAATCTGAATTGGATTTTCTTGTACAAAGCGATTGGCAACCGCACCGAGCTGATTGTTAAATCGATAAGTGGTACCTAGGTGATGAATAGTCGAGCTTTCAAAGCGGTCCTTAAAGCCCGTTGTTAAATCAACATCGGCCCCCGCAAACTGATAAATAGACTGCCAGTCATCGCCCACAGCAAAAATAGACGCTTGGTGCTGAGCTTGCGACTGATTACACAGCGCTTCAACCAAAGCAAGACGATCGGGTGAGATATCTTGGTATTCATCGATCATGATGAACTTCCATGGTGAGATAAATTTACCCTTTTCGACGTATTGAGTCGCACGGCTGATCATGATTGAGAAGTCTATATGATTCTGTTCTTTCAGTTCCTTTTGCCACGCTGTCACACATGGCCAACACAATGAGAGTTCACTATTTAAGCGCGTATAATCTCGGTGGTCGATGAGCTGTTGCTGTACTTCTTTCTTCGATAAGCCCGACGCGTTAAGCTGCTCAAGTTGTTTTTCTAACCAAGCAATCAATTTAAGATTCGATACGTGACTGCCAAGCTCATCATCACCAGTAAGATAAGCAATTGGCCATTTAGACAGGTGCTTTTGCCAACGCTTGAAATTAGTGGGTGTCATCCAGTGCTTTTTCAACCAATCAATACACCATGCTTGGCGTTGATTGTCGTCTAATGCCAGCGGAGAAATAACGACACGTTCAGTTTCAACTTCATTTAGGATCTTCAAACCTAATTGGTGGAAAGTACTAACTTGTACCTTCTCCGCTGATAATCCAATCTTGCTGGCGAGCCGCTGTTTCATCTCATCAGCGGCTTCACGCCCAAATGCAAGTAATAGAAGTTCTTCAGCTTGAGCTTGGTGGCTTTGCAATAGATAAGCAACACGAGCGGTTAGAACACTGGTTTTACCCGAGCCAGCACCCGCTAGAATAAGGTTATGATCATCGTTCATTAATACTGCGTATTGCTGCGATAAGTTCAGAGGAGATGACTCACACTGAGCAAACAGCACTTCCCAATTTTTTCTTTCTGTCTCTATCCATTGCTGGTTTCTATCAGCTTGCTTGCTCTCCGTTTCAGACAACCATGGCTGCATTCGAGCGATGCGGTGCGGCATACGTTGAGCGGCTTCTTCTAGCGTCATGGGCATACTTTGTAAATCCGAGTGAACCATGTCGACCCAGGAGTTAACTTTTGAATGAGGAAGAAAAGCAGGAAGTTGCTCAAGGCGTGTCAGTTCTGTTTCCCATTGAGGGACGTGTTCAGCAAGTTGCTCACACTGTGTATTATGCCACCTCTGATACGCAGCAACCGATACACGTGCAAATTGACGACACTGCTCCCAAGGTAGGCCTTGTACTAACCAACTGCGCTGTTTGCCATCTTGCTGATTCGCAAAGAACTGCAATGATCCCCAAAACAACCCACGCTTTATCGCGACCTTGCCACTCCAAATAGTAAACGGGATACGTTCTTCACTGCCTACTGAAGATAGCAATAGGCGTGGACCATCAAGTTCAACTTGATGATATTCATTTTGAATAAAAAACTGTGCAGTCTTGTTAGCGCTTAGCTGCATTGGAGCGTGCTCTTTAATTGGGAATGTTGAATTTATATCATGATGCAAAGAGAATTAATAATGTCTCACATCTTATCGACGTTTTCATGACCACCTAGGGACCATTATGGATAAGTATCAAATTCTTGTGCTTGATTTCTGTTAGGATTATGGTTTTAGTGTATTAAGTGAGCGACTGTGGACTTCTCTGTCAAATTACGCCTCTATTGGGCGAATAAAACCATCAATTACAGCGTGTTAATTCTCATCACTCTACTGGGTGTTGTTATTCCTGCTTGGTATTATGAACTAAACACACTCATCACGCCTTTAATTTTAGGGGTTATTGCTGCCGCACTAGCTGAAAGTGACGACAGCTTTACGGGCCGCTTAAAGGCACTCACTCTTACGTTTATCTGTTTTGCGATCGCCGCCTTTTCCATTGAGCTACTCTTCAACACACCTTGGTTGTTCGCATTAGGTCTTTTCGCATCAACATTCTCGTTCATTATGCTTGGCGCTATTGGACCGAAATACGCAAGTATCGCATTTGGCTCTTTGTTGATAGCCATCTATGCAATGCTTGGCGCCCACGAAAGCACTAACCTATGGTTTCAACCACTGCTGCTATTAACGGGGGCAGCTTGGTATTACTTTATGTCTATGATTTGGCAGATTATATGGCCAATGCAACCGGTACAGCAAAACCTTGCAACGGTATTTGATCAAATTGGAACCTACATGGACTCTAAAGCAGAGCTATTTTACCCTGTTTCTGACCTTATCCCTCAGCCACACCGCATTATCGAGGCCAAGCTGAATGCCAGTACCGTTAATGCACTCAACATGTGTAAAGCGACGTTGCTTAACCGCTCAAAGCGTGGACACATTGATGGCCCGAGTGACCGATTCTTAAATACTTATTTTATCGCGCAAGACATTCATGAGCGTGTGAGTTCCACCCACTATCGCTATCAAGAACTCGCGAAACATTTCGAACGATCTGATGTGTTGTTCCGCTTTAAGTATCTACTAGAGTCACAAGCAACCGCATGCAAAGAAGTGGCAAGTTCACTCAAGGTTGGGGCTGTGTACCAGCATGGCAATAAGTCTGTACTGGCACTTGATGAGCTGATGTCTTCACTCAATCATTTACACCAACAGAACAAGACAGAATGGAAACCACTGCTAAACCAACTAGGTTACTTATTCGATAACCTAGCAACCGTTGAAAAACAACTGTCGAATATCAGCAATCCAGACGCCGAAAAGTTAGAGGAAGGAGTCTTGGACGATACGAATCCACACACATTAACCGCAATGTGGCAGAAAATCAGAGCCAACCTACACAAAGATTCCATGTTGTTTCGTCACGCAATTCGGTTGGCAATCACTCTAACGCTCGGCTATGGCATCATCCAAGGCTTTGATATTGAACGTGGTTATTGGATCTTACTTACTACATTGTTTGTGTGCCAACCAAACTACAGTGCCACACGAAAAAAGCTGACGGCCCGCGTGATCGGAACTGTGGCTGGCTTGTTAATAGGCGTTCCACTACTGACCTTCTTCCCTTCTCAAGAAAGCCAGTTAGTATTCATTGTTATCAGTGGTGTTATGTTCTTTGCGTTTCGCATCAATAATTACGGCTTCGCAACAAGCTTCATCACATTGCTGGTATTATTCTGCTTTAATCAGCTCGGCGAAGGTTATGCCGTGGTACTGCCAAGGCTAGCGGATACGTTTATTGGGTGTGCCCTAGCCGTGCTCGCAGTGGTCTACGTGTTGCCAGATTGGCAATCAAAGCGACTGCACAAGGTCATGGCCGATGCTCTCGATTCCAATAAAAATTACTTAGACCAAATCATTGGCCAATACCGCGTCGGAAAAAAAGACACTTTGAATTATCGTATCGCTCGTCGTAGTGCACACAATAACGACGCTAATCTAACTCTGGTCATTAGCAGTATGCTAGCTGAGCCTGATAAATATCGTACTTCTGAAGACGATAGCTTTCGATTTCTGACCCTCAATCACGCTCTGTTGAGCTATATTTCTGCATTAGGTGCTCATAGAACTCGTATTGATGACGAATCCACACATAAACTTGTGTTGGATGCACATCGTGTCATACATGATCACCTCGACGCTCTGAATGACCAGCTCTATTCCTACCATGAGCAATGTGAAATCAAAAATACCTATGATCCTGAACTTGATAAGCGCTTGAGTGAATGGCGAGAAGAAGATGAGGGGTCTGTTAGAATGGTTCTACAACAGCTGCATTTAATTTATCGAATGCTTCCGGAACTGCATACTTTAGCGACCAAGTTTGCATTTAAAGTCAACATTAATAAATACATCAACAAGGAAACTTCTTGATGAACAAAGTGCTGTAAAAATAGACAGATAGCACCAATCGCTCAAATTTCAATCATTACGTATAGTTATATATTGCTCTACCAACCCCCAAAATAGGTAGAGCAACAACTTTCCTACCCTTGTTGTGAAAGGGCTGAATCGCTTTTACATTATAAATAATTTTTTGATTTTAACTGACAAAACTATAACTTTGCCTAACACTTCCCGGACAAAAAACGACCAAATAGATTTATAGTTGTCTTAATTTTAGGAAACTGCAAACTTCAAATAATATTCACTTAATCTTGTTTGATTTCCTGAATCAGTAGTCTATGCTCAACGAAGCATATGGATTTGAAGCAAGGTCACATTATGAATACACAACAATTTGAAGCGTTCAAACAACAGATACAGCATCTTAACCCGCAGCAATTAAAGGCGCTGCAAGGGGAGATCGATGGTAATCTTGAAACGGAAAAGCAAACTCTTCTTACCGATGAAGAGCTAAATGTACTAAACGACCTGTTCAGTTAATAGACAGACGTCACTATTTTAGCTTAAGTATACCGTTTCACTATAAATATCATTCCTTAACCATTGCGCTCAAAATATAGTCCACCTAGACTTAATCAATACGTCAATTAAAGGTTCTGCTATGTCGATATCTGGTATTCAATCTGGTTACGCCATTATTCAGCAGTCAACCAAAATGGCTGAAGAAGCCGCTATCGAGCTCAACCAAGCCTCCAAAAACGTTCCAAACTCCGATGATGCTTTCAAAAGCAGTGATCTCAGCTTTAACCAAGTAGAACCTGAGCAATCCACTTCGTTTAAAGACAAAGAACCAGAACCCGTTTCGCCCTCGAGTGATCCCTTACTCAAGCTGACCCAAAGTGCCAATTATAACCGTGTTGGTGCGAGTGTCGTTGATCGTCAAAACGAAGCTATCGGCAGTCTTCTAGACATCCATATCTAAACTACACTTACATTTCGTACTTTTTTGATGTTCTAAACCAGTTTGATTCAACGATTTTTGACGCTTTTTGACACGATAAGCACACAAACTGTAACTCATTATATCTGACGCTTGTTTCTGGCTTATTACTCGGTAGAATCAGCGCAAACCAATTTGCTGCACAAACTTCACTTCATACTATTTATGCCCAAACTAAATCTGCATCGCCGTGACTATGTTTCTATTTTAGGAGGCGACATCTCCGCAGACGAATTAGAAAAAAAGCTTCAACCTCACTTTGAAAAGCCAGTAAACAAGCTGACACCGAGCCCCTATCTGACAGAAAAAAACCTTACACGTCGCTGGGCGGCCCTTAATAACGCAGAATCACAACAAGAGCTGCTCGATACTCATACTGAAAGTCAGATTCAAGCTTATGAAAAAAACATCGAGCACTTTATTGGAACAGTGAAAGTGCCTGTCGGTATATCTGGCCCACTAAGAGTGAATGGTCTGTTTGCTGAGGGCGATTATTTGGTGCCGCTTGCAACGACGGAAGCTGCACTTGTTGCGTCTTACAACCGTGGTTCAAAGCTGATCACCGCTTGTGGTGGCGCAAGTGCGATGTTGCTCAATGAAGGTGTAACACGTACCCCTGGTTTTGCATTCCGAGGGTTAGTTGAAGCGGGACAGTTTGTTGCTTGGGCTGTTACTCAATATGAACAGTTTAAAGCCTTGGCAGAAGCCACCACTTCACATGGCAGACTTACCGACATCAATATCAACATCGAAGGCAACCATGTTTACTTGGTGTTTGAATTCCTAACTGGAGATGCTTCTGGTCAGAACATGGTGACAATTGCCACTAATGCAGTATTTGAGTACATCATAGAAAACACGCCGGTTAAACCCGAGCATGCTTTCCTTGATGGTAATTTGTCGGGTGATAAGAAAGCCAATACCCAAACCTTACGCAGCGTTCGTGGTAAAAAGGTAACCGCTGAAATCAATATTCCTGCTGAGGTTATCGCAAAGTATCTACACACCACACCAGAGAAGATGGTCCAATTTGGCCAAATGACTACAGTGGGTGGCGCTTTGAGTGGTACTATCGGTATTAATGCCCATTATGCTAATGCACTGGCTGCACTTTATATCGCTTGTGGCCAAGACGCGGCGTGTGTTGCTGAATCTGCGATTGGTATGACGCGTATGGAGCTAAATAAAGAAGGCGGACTTTACGCTAGTGTTACACTGCCGAACTTGATGCTGGGTACGGTTGGTGGCGGTACAAGCCTCCCTAGTCAAAAAGCTTGTTTAGATCTATTAGGGTTACATGGCAACGGAAAGTCACAAGCGTTAGCAGAAGTTTGCGCGGTGCTGTGTTTAGCAGGAGAACTTTCTATTGTCGGTGCTTTCTGTGCGGGTCATTTCTCGCGAGCTCATCACAAGTTAGCACGCTAATTTCGGTTACAAACCTTAAAACCTAAACTGTCCAAGTATTGAGTGAGTTGTAAATGGATTACTTACATTTATCGAGAGTGAACCTTAAGCACCTCACTGCACTTCATATTATGCTGGACACTCATAGTGTTACTCAAACTTCTGAACAGCTTTGTGTGAGCCCTTCAAGTGTGAGTAAAAACCTTTCTCAACTGCGTGACATCTTAGATGATGAGCTATTCTATAGAGATGGCACCAAGTTGATTCCGACACCATTTGCACTGAAAATCGCTCCTACTGTACATGCAATTCTAGCCAGTATGAACGGCTTACTTCATCAAAAAAGCTTTGCCCCGCAAGATTACCAAGGCAACTTTTCACTTTCGATGCGTGAAAGTACCTTTGAGGTGTTCGCCTCGAAGATAAGCAGAATAACGACGGAACTCGCCCCCAAAGCCAAGCTAACTATCTATTCAAAACAACAACTCGGCTTCGATGCATTATTAAGTGGCAAGATCAATTTGGTTCTACTGCCTCATGACATTTCTCAACCCCCGACAAACAACAAAGAATTAGTCTGGAAAACCATACTTCAAGATGAAATGGTTTGCTTGATGGGCGCATACCACCCACTTGCCCCACAGGAACTGACTATTGAAGGTTACTTAAACCATAAACATATTGGGATCCTAGACAACGAACTGTCTCAGCCTTACTTTGAACAAAATCTAGTTCAATGCCACCAGCCAAGAAAGGTGGCAATATCGGTAGCAGATTTCGGTGCTGCGGCGGTGTTATGTCACCACACACCGTTCTTGTTCACTTGCTCTAAACAGTGGGCTGAAAATGCAAAACAAGCACAAGGCTTAGTGAGTAAGCCACTTCCTTTTGATTACGGTAAGGTGGCGTACAGCCTAGTATGGAACAAACCAAACATGAATGACCAAGCGATCAAATGGCTGTGTGACTTGTTCTTAGAAGCCTAGGATTGTGCTAGAAGCAGATCTAACTAACGAGACTAGTATTTATAAAAGACTCGATTTTAATAAAAGATTAGGTATAAACCTCAGGTGTTTGTATCGGCCTTTGAACGATAGCGTAGAGCTTGTCGTGAAAGCTCTGCATTTGTTGCTCTGTACATTTAGACCACTCTAATGCTTCACCAATTACGCCATGATGTTGAAAGGCATTCAATCGAATACGAACATCACTTGGCAAGCCTTTTAAGTAATAACCGACCTGCTCTACCTCAATCTCGAGGTCACTTTTATTGGGGATATGCAGCAACCTAACTTCGTGTAGTTTTCCTTTATCTGCAAGGTAGTTAATGGTTTCAAACACCCTATGATTCCCTCTGCCAACTAACCATAGATGGGTTTCCGATTGCCATGACTTTAAGTCAATCATCGCGCCATCAAGGAAAGGCAACACTTTTTCCCACCCTTGTTGTGGCAGCGAACCATTACTGTCAATAAAACACGTTAAGTGTGCTAACTGCGAATCGATTTTGATTGCTTGAAACAATTCGATAATAAACGGCAGTTGCATGGTCGCTTCACCGCCCGAAACGGTAATACCACTCAAGAAAAATTGATTGTGCCTAACGAGTTCAAGTACCTCCGAGACCGTCATCGATGTAATTCTCGGACTCGATTTATGATTACAGATATCAATGCACTGATCGCAATTGGTACAGGCAGACGGAGCCCACTTCACTTTTCCATCAACAACGCTTAATGCACCGCTTGGACACCCGCTGACGCAGTCACCACAATGATTACAGTGATTAATGGTGTGTGGGTTATGACAAGTAATACAATCAAAATTACAGCCTTGTAGAAACAGTACTAGACGATTTCCCGGCCCATCAACACAAGAAAAGGTCAGCACACGGCTGACCTTCGCTTGTTTTTCTGTCTTATTGTTATTAACCCTAGCCATTTGAGTTGTTAGATCAGAAATTTTCATTATTGATATTGTTTGGTTATGGATATAGTTAGATTAAGGTTTTATTCGTACATTGGCGACATCTCTAAGCTCGCCACACGAGGTTTACGCTCTAAGATACCCGTGTTCTTCGCAGCTTCGGCTCCTAAGAAAGTCGTGTAAGTGCGAGAGCCTCGCTCGTCATATTTAGCAATGTCTGAAAGCTTAATCATGTAACCCGTCACACGAACCAAGTCGTTTGATGCCACGTTAGCGGTAAATTCACGGTAGCCCGCTTGAATCGCGCCTTTACACAGGTTGAACATCGCTTCAGGGTTAGATTTGACTGTTTCCTCGATGGTCAGAATGTCACTGATACCCGAGGTGTAAAACTTGTGGTGATCTGCTGTAGCACGAACGTAAGCGACAGGATCTGGCTCCGTACCATAAGGAATACGTACACCTGGTGTTACATCTTCATCTAAGCTGATACCGCCTTGAGCGTGCAACAGAGCCCTGCCTTCAAACCCATAATTCACTTCAGAGCTATCAACGATCTCTGCCAGTTTTTCAGAGATACGGTAACCGAGTTTATTAGCCTGTTCATCGTGGCCATAGCGCCCTGCTTTGCCTTCTTTTTCCATCAAGATGTTAACGGCTTCCGCCATGCCATAAATACCAAACATTGGAGCAAAGCGATTTTCTTCAATAAGGCCCTCTTTGGTCAGAAAGCCTTCAAAAAAATGAGACTCTTCATGCAAGAAGCGACTACGCGCGTTCATCAGTTCGACCATGATGCCACTGTAGTTAGGCAATACGTGTTGTAAGAAGTCATCACTATCCTGACACTTCAACGCCACTTGCTTAAGGTTCATACGCACTAAGGTGTTTGAACCACCCGCTAAAGGCAGAGAGTTATAGCAGCTTACAATGCCAAAACGCTTGTCGCCGTAAGCTTCGGCATGCGCTGGATAGTTGGCAATGTGCGGTTTACTGCATTCACAGATATTGCTCGCCGCGTGACGAAGCAGATCATCAGGAGTGGCAGTTGGGTCATACATAAAGGTCAGGTTTGGCGCGATCTGCTTCAGTTCAGCATCTACGCGCAAAATCGTACGGCAAATAATATTATCTGTCGGGCCGATATTGACGTGCATAAAGGCATCTGGCAGTGTGCGATCCAGCATGATCCAGAACAGCTTAAGCTTTTGATAAACTTCCTCTTTCGTTAAGTCGCCAACGAAAGGCATCAATACATCGTCCAGTTGACCTAAGTAAACCGGAATGGAAGTCACTGATGGAACGTGATGATAAAGGATGGTCAGCATATTCAATGCTTCGTCGAAATTAGTTGCCGCGCTAAGCTCTAAATACTTTGAGCCTTGATGTAAGTATTTAGAATAGTCTGGAAGTACATAGCGCGGCTTAAATGGGGCGTGACCTTCAAACATGTCACATAGCACACCTTCTTGTAAGGCTTGCTCTACTTCATTGCTTACCGACATATACGGCAGGCTCGCTTCAGCTTCTAAGGCAAGATAGTGCGATTTCTGTTTTGGAGACAGATTGGCATCTGAAATGATAGTGCTAAAGCGTTGTTGTTGATCTGAAAGTGGTGAAGAAGTAGATGGCGCAGGCTGGTGGCTCATGATTAAACCCTCTATTTTATTATGGGTTTATTCTACACCTATATTTTAAGTTTCCACTAATGAAAGGTATGAAAGACTATATTTCCAAAATGGAAATTCGGTATTATTGAATAGAAAAATAATGAAAGCTAAACGAATAAATAACAGAGTTCTGTAAGTACAAATCTAGTCATTGGTCTTGAAACACAAACGGGTCAAAACAAAAAACCCACATAACTGGTCATGGGACCGTTAATGTGAGCTTTGTTATTTATAGTTCACGCTATAGAGAAAGAGACGAGCGACAGTATCTGTTAAAGGTGAGGGAGCACTTGTTTACGACCAACCCCCATCAATACCTTTAAAGGTCCTTGCGGAGTGTCAATTGAGAACGGTGTTGATACTTCAACAACAGAGAAACCAGCAGCACCTAGAACATTTTTTGAACGATCTAGACTGATGCCATAATCTTCATCGTCGTTTTCAAGGTGCCAATCCCAGTGAACAAAAATGCCATCGTTTTCGAGCAACGTATAAATCAAACTGACAGTGTCTTGTAAATTCGGAATAAAACCACATACCGAAGACGCTACGACTACATCAAATTGATTTCTGAAGGCTGGATGCTGCGCCGCAAGCCCGCGCGATAGAATATCGACAACAGCTTCAACATTGGTTAGCTCTTTTTTATCTAGCTCTTCGATCATCCCTTCAGAGATATCAAGCGCGATGACCTCTTTTGCAAAAGGAGATATTTTTTGGCTGAGTAGTCCTGTACCACAACCAAAATCAAGGACACGGGTTCCGTTCAAATCAACGAGCTGTGTCAACTGGTCAAATACGGACTGTGCAAATACTACAGTTGCGGGATCTTTATCCCAGTCAGGTGCGTACTCGTCCCATTGTTTCGCCATCATGGCCTCCATCTTTACTTCTTGTAGGTTCGGAACACGCACAGAATAAACCAAATTAGCCAATTCGTCATAGAGTTATCATGCAAAGATGGACTATTTCTAAGATAGTCAGCACAATATTCAGATAATATGTGCCTACTCCCGCTCAATATGGAAATGAAATGAACCTTTCTCAAGTCCAAGCCTTTTGTTCTGTTGCTGATTTAGGATCCGTCTCTGAAGCTGCACGTCAGTTAGAATGCAACCGAACTAAACTTAGCATGTCGATTAAAGCCTTAGAGAAAGAGTTAGATATCGAACTGTTTGTGCGCAGCGGAAACCACGTTGAGCTTTCTGAAGCAGGCAAAGCCATCTATAAAGATTGCGAAGGCATTTTGGTGACGGTAGCTCGCATTAAGCAAACTTGTCTCTATGTATCAGGTGAATTCAATGCTGAGATATGGATAGCTCGCGACGATTCATTACCCGATGCAATGTGGCAGGACTTATCCCATGCACTCAACAAGAAGTATCCTTCCACCTCATTCAACTTCGTTCTTGCATCGAGTGGTGACTTAGCCAACCTAGTCGAAACCCAGCAAGTCGATTTCGCGTTTGGTGTCGATTACGAGCGTGTTGATGATCCAAGAATAATCTACAACCCACTTGGTAAGATTAGAATGATGTCTGTATGTAAAAAAGGACACGACCTGAGTGTGATGCGACGTGTATCTGATGAAGTGTTGAGAAATTCGATGCAAGTAACAATGGTTTATCTCAATGAAAAAGATAACCCTGAGCTTGAGCCCTTCTCGCGTCGCCACATCGGCTTTTCTAGCTTCGACTTTATGTTGGATACTATTCTACGTGAAAACGCTTGGGGCGTATTGCCTGAACCATTGATTCGCCACTTACTTCGTGAACAAGAGTTGGCTGTTATTAAGCATACTTACGGTCTAACGCAAGAAGATTACTGTATGTTTACAGCTGCGGGAATGGCTGAGCATCCAGGTATGAGTTGGTTAGCGGATCAAATCAGTGATTATCTATTTGATTTCTAGGCTACCAGGTTTTTTTCTATCTCAATACGTAAAATTATACGACAGCTAACACGCCCTCTCCTTAGAAAACCATAACGTGATCAACCATGTAACGTCCATCTTCTTCAACCAGTACCATTTCGGCGACAAACTCGCCTTTAGCAATGGTATACGCTTGCTTCCAAACAAAGGCGATGGAATCAGATCGTCTGAATAGCGCAACTGGCTCACGTTCAGCAAAAAATCCGTTGCTGTGCTGATAATAGCGACACACCTTTTCCAGATATTCAGGCGTAACAATATCCTTCATCCTCTGCGTAAAATCTCGGCTGTGCTGTGCATGATCAATTTTTGTTGAGCCCTCCATCAGGTTATCCATAATTGGTTTAGCAATGCCCCATAATTCACTATCGCTAAGATTGTCAAACTTCATATTTACCCATTCCTTTGAAATTCATACCATTTCGTTAAAGCTTGAACAATTTATTGATCGCACTATAACCCTGAGCCTTTATTGGAGTATCGCTTAATTTTCTAGAGCTATACAACATTTGCCAACGATATGTTTTATTAATCATAAATGTTCCCATTTCAGTTGTGCTGAATCATCAACAAACACTCATCGTCAATATAATTGGCACCACAAGTAAACCTTAACTATTTGAATTTTAATGGTTTATACTTAAAGATTAGATAAAAACTGTCAACTTCACTATATAAGGTTTGTAAAGTTAGCTCAATATCAGAACAATGAGGCTATTAAAAACATCTGGAAAATTTTATGTGTGACAGGAAAAGCCAAAACGAAAATCGAGTACTATTATTCTCAGCCCTTTTAGCATCAGGCTTCGCTATTGGCGGATTGGTGTTGGGTCTTATCGTTGGCTCTCTGGTCATAGTCTTTGACGGTGTCTACTCTCTTATAAGCTTACTGTTAACTTTATTGTCACTAGCTGCTTCAAAATACATTAATCGCCCTTCAGATAGAGAGTTCCCGTTCGGTCGAGCTATCATAGAACCGATTGTTATTGCGATAAAAGCCCTAGTCATTCTGCTTGTGGTTGGTTACTCACTTTACTCTGCGATTGGTGCCCTTATGACGGGTGGCCGTGAAGTTGATACTTCTATCGCAACTCTGTTCGGTATTCTCAATGTATTAGGTTGTGGTTACGCTTGGTGGTACATCACCAATAAGAGCAAAAGTATCTCTTCCGGCCTGATTCAAGCCGAGTCAAAACAATGGCAAATGGATACATTGTTGAGTGTGGCTGTAACCGCGGGGTTCGTAGTTGCTTGGCTAGTTACTTTTTCTCCACTGTCAGCATATGCGGCTTATGCCGACCCAGTGATGATGTTGATCATGTCTTTCTACTTCATCAAAGTCCCGTTTGACATGTTGCGCGAAGCAATGCGTGAACTTCTAATGATGTCGGCAACCAAAGACATTTGTGACGCGGTCGATAAGAACGTTGTCGAGGTAAACAAAGAAGCGGATCAAAATTTAGAACTGATGGGGGTGACTAAAGTTGGCCCAGAACTCAGAATTAACGTTGATATTCATACCAACGACCAACAAGCAATTGCGTTCGATGATATTGAACGAACGCGCCGCAAACTTAAGCGACGCTTATCTAAGATGCCTTATGAGCTTCAATTGAACCTCAATGTCGCGAGTTAAGCTTTTACCTAACAAATGAGGACAAACCTCACGTACAAAGTGAAATCAGATTAAAGGGAAGATTGAACCTCTTTAGAAGCCGACACCTTTGATGTCGGCTTTTCTCTGGTTACCCACCAGCAAGCGAGCGAACCAATCGTCACCATACACACGCCCTGCCAAAACGTGATGCTCAATGACAAACCGAGAATCACGGAAGACAGTAAGGTAGAGAAGATTGGCGTAAAATACGACATGGTCGCCAGAAACATCATATTGCCACCTAATATTGCTGTATTCCAAAGTGCGTAACCTGCTCCCATACAAGCCCCAGCAAGCACTAAGTCAATCGCCGCACTCGTTGTCATTACCATGCCGGTTTCATCACTCAGTGCATATTTAATCCACAGGGTGACCGCGGTAGCGATAAAGAAAAACACAATCGCATTTTGACCTTTAGCAACCCGTTGGGTGTAATTGCAATACACAGCCCAAATAATTGCTCCGAAAAATGCCATTGAATAGGTTTTAGGATTCGTCGCAATATTAGCCGCGATTTGGTCGACCGAAAGCCCCTGATCGCCGCTGATGCTCCAAGCCACGCCAAAAAATGCCAAGAAGATACTTGGATAAACTAACCAGTTGATCTTTTTATCGCTCAACAATACCGCAAACAACACTGTCAGTGCTGGCCAGAGGTAATTGATCACCGCCATTTCTAAGGCTTGATGTCGATTGTTTGCCATTCCCAAAGCCAAAGCCAAGAAGATCTCGTAGCAAACAAATAAAGCACCGCCTATCAACAAGTATGACTTAGAAAAGCGCGACGGCTTAGGTAGTCCCATAACACAAACCAACAACAGGGAGCTCACCGTATAAAGACTGGCTGCGCCACCAATGGGCCCCAGTTGTTCTGAAACGCTACGAGACAGTGCAATTAAGCAGCTCCAAAGTAAAATGGCAGTAATACCGTAGCAGCTATAGCGATGAGATTTCAGCACGCCTCTTCCTTATATTCATTGCCTTGGTTCTTCAGGGCCAAGCATCAGGGCCGACTGTGCTTCAACGCTGCAATCTATGCTTTAAGCTAGATGATAAACCAGTAGAAAAATTAACCGAGCACATGCTGGTACTCGGTTGTCGATAATTAACTCATAAAGTCAAAACTAGCAGGCGGTTATGCTAGTAGAAGCGTTTGTAGGTCAGCCAGAGAGCGAACCTGATAGTGAGGGTTAATCCCCGCAGGTGTCGCTTTCTCTTGGCTATTCAGCCAACAAGTCTCAATACCAAAATCCAAACCACCCAAAATATCAGAGTGTGGGTTGTCCCCTACCATCAATATCCGTTGCTTCGATGGCAATCCGATCAGCTTATGTGCATGTTCAAAAATTTCGGCGTCTGGTTTTGCGACACCAACTTCTTCAGAAATGATCACATGGTCAAAATAGCCTGTCATTCCTGTTCGCTCTAAACGGATCGATTGTAGCTCTGTGAAGCCATTAGTGATTATGCCCATATTCACTTTGCCTTTTAACGACTCCATCAACTCTTTGGCACCAGGAAGCAGAGAACAAATGTCCGCCATTGCGGCTAAAAATGCACTGTTTAACGCTGTCGTTGTTGTCTCTAACTTTGCCGCCCAGCTTTCAAAACGCGCATGCTTCAGTTGAGCTGCCGTGATACGACCATCTTGGTAATCTACCCATAATGGTAAATTAACCTCTTGATAAACTGAATAATCCTGTTCGCTAAAGTCAACACCAAAACGGGAAAACATCAACTTCATCCCTTGAAAAGCATCAAAGTGAAACAAGGTTTCATCCGCATCAAAGAATATCCAATCGTACTTCATTTTATGTCCTCTTACTCGCACTGTTTTGTCGTTGTTTTTATCGTTGCCTCAAAGGGCGGGTCATCACTTTACTCTCAATTTTGTGAGTCTGTATATAAATCTAATAATTTATAGAAAACAAGTCGCAAGTCATGATATATCGCAAATTCTGCCACATATTAAACCAATACCATACAATAAAAATCCATTTAAGTACCGGGAGGTACTATGAAGCACTTCTTGCCATCATCCGTAATGCTTACTCCTTTTGTGGTCAAACACTACGATGAAGAACCAAATAAAAATGAAAATCCAGAAACAGAGCATAAGAACAGTTCAAACCAATGTAAAACGAGTTTGACATCTTCTAAAGCAGACGAATCAAACTAATGATACTCATTTGTTAGCCACTCAATTGACCATCACCTCAACATATTCTTCTTAATTTAGTTTTTTCTGTTGATAGTAAACTCACATAAAACCATAAAAACGATTGTCATATGCATCAAATTTAATACATAATCACAAAGTGGTAGTTCGGGGTCAAGCTTATCTAAGATCGAAGGTTTTCCTAATATTACCAACAACATAGAACAAATAAAAAACTATAATTAACGGAGTTTCCCAATGTCTAGCGCGTTTTACATCCCTACAATAAACTTCATGGGTACCGGCTGTTTGAAAGATGCTGCTGATAGCATTCAGTCTCAAGGCTTCAAAAAAGGTCTGATCGTTACGGATAAGATTCTTAACCAAATTGGCGTGGTAAAGCAGGTACAAGAGCTTCTTAGTCAACGTAGCGTTGACGCAGTTGTCTTCGATGGCACCCAACCAAACCCAACCATTACTAACGTTAATGACGGTCTTGAGCTACTTACAGACAATGATTGTGACTTTGTTGTTTCTCTCGGAGGTGGCTCTCCTCATGATTGCGCAAAAGGTATTGCTCTTATCGCATCTAATGGTGGCAAAATCTCAGATTACGAAGGTGTTGATCAGTCTGAAAAACCAATGATGCCATTAATTGCTATCAATACCACAGCAGGTACTGCATCTGAAATGACACGCTTCTGCATCATCACTGATGAAGAGCGTCACATTAAGATGGCTATCGTAGATAAGCACACAACGCCGCTTATCTCAGTAAACGATCCTGAACTGATGCTTGCTAAACCAGCATCACTAACGGCTGCAACTGGTATGGACGCGTTAACACACGCAATCGAAGCCTACGTTTCTATCGCAGCAACGCCAATCACAGACGCAGTAGCCATTAAAGCTATTGAGCTTGTGCAAGCGAACCTAAGAACAGCCGTAACGCACGGCGAAAACATTGACGCTCGAGAGCAAATGGCTTACGCACAGTTTATGGCAGGAATGGCATTCAACAACGCTTCTCTTGGCTATGTTCACGCAATGGCGCATCAACTGGGTGGTTTCTATGACCTTCCACACGGTGTATGTAACGCTATCTTGCTTCCACACGTTCAACGCTACAACGCGCAAGTTTGTCCAGAGCGTCTACGTGACGTTGCGAAAGCAATGGGCGTAAATGTTGAGGGAATGTCACCGAAGCAAGGCGCAGACGCAGCAATTAACGCAATTGTTCAATTAGCGAATGATGTAAATATCCCAACAGGCATCGCACAGTTAGGCGCAAAACTAGAAGATATTCCAACCCTGTCAGACAACGCACTGAAAGACGCATGTGGTTTCACTAACCCTAAACAAGCCACGCACGAAGAAATTTCAGCGATCTTCGAAGCAGCGATGTAGTCTAGCTACACGTCACTTGTTCTAAAAACAGGTAAAAACAAACACAAACGGGCTCACCTTCTGAGCTCGTTTTCTTTTATCAGTCGTATCACATCAGCCTTCGCCTCCGGCATCGTCGAATTAGATACTAGATAGACACTACGACGTAAAAAATCACATCATACGATGTGCTTTTCAGTTCAATTAAGGCGTAGACTACAATCTTAACCTTTGTAGTTTCTTACTCGCACCGCTTCTGCTTCACGTTTATCGACAACCGTCTTACCGATTGGCGCCAGTGAGATAACCGCTAACTTTAAATGCTGGATAGCAAACGGAATACCGATGATCGTAATGAAGCACGCCACTGCTGACATGATGTGACCCATCGCAAGCCAGATTCCCGCAAATAAAAACCAAATGATATTCCCAATCACACCTAACGGACTCGTGCCTATATCCATCTCATTAGTCAGTTCATCACGCGAAATCGCTTCTTGTCCGAATGGGAAGAAAGAGAAGTTTCCCATTACAAAACACGCTCTGCCCCAAGGGATACCAACAATGGTGAGGAATGCAAGTAGCCCAAAGAACCACCAAGCCAGTCCCATAAATACACCACCAAACAGAAACCAAATGATGTTTCCTATTGTTCTCATTCTGTATTCTCCAAATTTTTTTATGCGTTTATTTCATATGCCGAGTGAGGCAATGTCTATTGTAATAAGTTCATTATTATTGAGCCTTTATGAACCACTCATGAATCACCTACACTTTATATTTTTGACGCGCACCAAGGAACTCCATAACCATATAGGTATCAACTATTTTATTTGATACCATAAATATACAACTAGAACCTTCTGTTAAACAGCGCACCACGCTAATTCATCCATGGCGTACCCAGCAGTGCAAACACTACAACTAATTTAAGGCCTAATTTATGAATAACCCTAAGCAACCTAAAAAGAAAATGAAAAACTGGGTGCCTATCGTCTTTTTCGCACTTCTGAGTACAGTTCCTGTGTTCATGTTTTTAGTCGACGTGTACATCAACCAGTATATGTAACAGAATCTGCCATCCCATCTGAGTAACAATGGATACAATAATTATGTGCTGTATTCACCTCAACTAACTGACAGTTGTTCTCGTTTAAAAACAAAAAAGGCGACAGTATCAACTATCGCCTTTTTGTTATTGATTAGCTGTTAAGCTTATTCCCAGTCTAAAATTACCTTACCAGACATACCAGATCGCATCATGTCGAAGCCTTTCTGGAAGTCGTCCACTTTGTAGTGGTGAGTAATGATTGGTGTTAGATCTAGGCCAGACTGGATTAGTGACGCCATCTTGTACCAAGTTTCGAACATCTCACGACCGTAGATACCTTTGATAACCAAGCCTTTAAAGATGACTTGGTTCCAGTCTACTGCCATGTCTGATGGTGGAATACCTAATAGAGAGATCTTACCGCCGTGGTTCATGTTAGTCAGCATGCTGTTGAACGCAGATGGATTACCAGACATTTCTAGGCCTACATCGAAGCCTTCAGTCATGCCAAGATCAGCCATTACGTCTTCAAGCTTCTCTTCCATCACGTTTACTGCGCGAGTCACACCCATTTTCTTAGCAAGATCTAGGCGATATTCGTTTACATCAGTGATTACAACGTGACGAGCACCAACGTGCTTAGCAACAGCTGCAGCCATGATACCGATTGGGCCAGCACCAGTAATTAGCACGTCTTCACCTACTAGGTCAAAAGAAAGTGCTGTGTGTACTGCGTTACCAAACGGGTCAAAGATTGAAGCTAGATCGTCAGAGATTTCTGCAGGGATCTTAAATGCGTTGAACGCAGGGATCACAAGGAACTCAGAGAACGCACCAGTGCGGTTAACACCAACACCTGTTGTGTTACGACAAAGGTGAGTACGGCCACCACGACAGTTACGACAGTGACCACATGTGATGTGACCTTCGCCAGATACACGGTCGCCGATTTCAAAACCACGAACTTCTTGGCCGATGCCAACAACTTCACCCACGTATTCGTGACCTACTACCATAGGTACTGGAATTGTGTTTTGTGACCACTCATCCCAGTTGTAGATATGTACGTCAGTACCACAAATTGCAGTTTTCTTAATACGGATAAGAAGATCATTATGACCCATTTCAGGTTTTTCAACCTCGGTCATCCAAATGCCTTCTTCAGGCTTAAGCTTAGAAAGTGCTTTAATTTTCATAATGTTACCTAGTTCATCTCGCCTAACTGTAAGGCGAGAATCAAAAATCTATATGTTCTATTGGGTGTTGCTCTATCTAATTAAAGGATGCCGTGGCACCCCTTTAAAATTAGATGATGCCCATGTCTTTACCAACTTGGATGAACGCATCAATTGCGCGGTCTAGTTGCTCACGAGAATGTGCAGCAGACATTTGCGTACGGATACGAGCTTGGCCTTTTGGTACTACAGGGAAAGAGAAACCTACAACGTAGATGCCTTTCTCTAGTGCGCGCTCTGCGAACTCAGCCGCTACTTTTGCATCACCAAGCATGATTGGGATGATTGCGTGATCTGCACCGCCCATAGTGAAGCCAGCTTCTTCCATGCGAGTACGGAAGTGAGCAGAGTTTTCCCATAGTTGAGTACGTAGGTCGCCAGATTCCGCTAGGAGATCTAGAACGCGAATAGACGCAGATACGATTGCAGGTGCAACAGAGTTCGAGAATAGGTATGGACGAGAACGCTGACGTAGCCAGTCGATCACTTCTTTCTTACCAGAAGTGTAACCGCCTGAAGCACCGCCCATTGCTTTACCAAGTGTGCCAGTGATGATGTCGATACGGTCTACAACGTTGTGGAACTCGTGAGTACCCGCGCCGTTTTCGCCCATGAAGCCCACAGCGTGAGAATCATCAACCATTACTAGTGCTTCGTACTTGTCAGCAAGATCACAGATAGCAGGAAGGTTAGCCACTACGCCGTCCATTGAGAACACACCGTCAGTTACGATTAGTGTGTGACGAGCGCCCGCTTCTTTAGCAGCGATAAGTTGCTGCTCTAGCTCTTCCATGTTGTTGTTCGAGTAACGGAAACGCATTGCTTTACATAGACGAACACCATCGATGATAGATGCGTGGTTTAGTGCGTCAGAGATAATTGCGTCTTCTTTACCTAGAATCGTTTCGAACAAACCAGCGTTTGCATCAAAACAAGATGTGTAAAGGATAGTGTCTTCTTTACCTAGGAACGTAGAAAGCTTTTGCTCTAGTTCTTTGTGAGAATCTTGAGTACCACAGATGAAACGTACTGAAGCCATACCAAAACCGTGCTGATCCATACCATCTTTAGCCGCTTCGATAAGAGCTGGGTGGTTAGCAAGACCTAAGTAGTTGTTTGCACAGAAGTTTAATACTTCTTCACCAGTCGAGATAGAAACCGCTGCTTTTTGTGCAGAAGTAATAATGCGCTCAGACTTGTAAAGACCTTCTTCTTTAACTTCTTCGATTTGAGTTTGAATCTGTTGGTAAAATGCAGAAGACATTGTCTCATTCCTTCCTAGTTATTATTCAGCAGCATCGCGCGCCGCATTATGTAGGGATATAAATGATCTCAACACGATCATTTACACTGTAAAACTTATGCCTATATTCTAGTTGAACATCCCCGATCCGATTATCCCTTTAGTTGGAAAAACATTAATGAATCACAGGCATCAATCATTGTTCATCCCAGTGACACAGGGCACATTAACGCCCTTAACTTGCTCTTTTAAACGCCAAATCTCCTTTAATTTCCCTCTAATTTCGCTTTCATCTCAAAACGATATAGTGATGATTCTCCGCTGCTCTCAGAATTTGCGGCCGTTACGCCGCTATGCAAATGAGCAGATAAGCAGATAAGCAGATAAGCAGATAAGCAGATAAGCAGATAAGCAGATAAGCTTCAAACACATCAATCTATCAGAGCAATCACGCTAAGCAATTAATGAAATTGATTCACAAATCCAAGCAAATCGCTCACAATCACTTTACGCTCATCGCCGAAACTCGTGGATACTTATGGTCAACCCTAAACTCATCGCCCTACTTCCAGATCTCGCCTCATTCATTTTAGTGGTAAATGAAGGGAGCTTTACTGCGGCAGCAAAACAGTTAGGGGTAACACCTTCAGCCTTGAGTAAACTCATCACTCGCTTGGAAAAAGCACTGTCGGTGAAACTGTTTGAACGAACCACTCGTACCCTTATCATCACCCAAGCAGGTCAGTTGGTATACGATCAGAGCGTGGTGATGATCAACGCGGCGCAACAAGCCGTTGAGCTTTCAACCTCCGACCATACTGAACCTGCGGGCTCTATAACGGTAGCAGCGCCTGAGGCGTTCTTAAACTCAGTGCTACAGCCTTTTGTTGTTCCATTCTTAAGTCAATATCCAGAGATCCAGCTCAAGTTAAGAGCGGCTGATGGCGACATTGATATTTTACGTCAAGGTATCGACATCGCTTTCCGCCTGACCGATAAGCCCGACGAAAGCTTAGTATTGAAAGAGTTAGGAAAAACAAACCTCGTGTTGTGTGCAAGCCCTGACTATTTAGATGCCAAGGGGATTCCTCACCACCCTACCGAGCTGTCTGAACACGACTGTTTGTATCTTGCAGAGACAGACAAAGACCACATTTGGGATTTTCTCAAAGATGACGAATTTTACACAGTACCCGTCAGTGGGCGTTACGCGATAAACCACTCGCAGATGCGACTTAAAGGCGTGAAAGAAGGTCTAGGTGTAGGTATTTTCCATGACTTCGTGATTCAAGATGCGTTGTCTGAAGGCTCTGTTGTGCAAGTGCTAGAAGATTGGACCATCAAGAGTAACTACCATGGTGCTATCGCGATGCAGTTTGCTCAAACCAAGTACATGCCCGCTCGACTGCGTGTATTCATTGATTACGCCATGGAGCACTTGGGTGATAAGTTAGCCAGGGAACTAAAGTAATATTGATAGAGATCTGCTGCTCACAATGTCAGACTAACTAAAAGGATTATTAATTCAAAATCCTATCCAGTTCCATTCTAATAAATGCTGAAATTTCGACCAACTTTCTCGGCAGTGGATTTTGGTAAGGGTAGGCAATATACATGGATCTTTCTGTGTCAAAAACCTGCGTAATATGGATGTTCTTATTTATTTGACTTCCTTTCATAAGATAATTCGGAATCACACCCACGCCTACGCCTTTAGAAACAAAGTTCATTAGAATAGATGTATTATCAACTTCAATTACATCACTATACCTCTGCTTTATCTCCTCTTTATTAGAGTGTCTTTTATAAATTAATAACGTGTTATTTTTAGTATTATCAATTTGTGAGATTACAATATCATTATAATTTCCAACTTCATGTGCAATCAATGTTTCATCAACAACGTTATTTAGTCTAATTGCAATATCGATATTGCTTTCCAATAAATTTTCAACATTATTATTTGATGATACTTCAAAGTTCACGGCTGGGTATCGTTCTTTCAGGCCTTTAAGAATTTCACCGAAAATAGAAGAGGCGACTGAGTTAGGCATTGTTATTTTAAATTTCCCACCAATACAATCACTAAGTGATTTCGCTCTGTAATTCAACGCTTGTAAATTATCTAAAGCTTCGATGGCAAGCTCTTTGATACTTTCTCCGTGATCAGTCAGAACGAGTTTTCTTGTTGTTCTGTGAACGAGTGTCACTCCAATTTGCTTCTCTAAGGCTGCTAGTTGACGACTGACTTGAGCCTTCGACTTTCCCAGTTCCTTGGAAGCCTCCGTCAAGGAAAGGTGCTTACAAACTGCTGCAAAGCAGATTAGTTCATTGTTCATCAATTCCATGATTGTTACCTATTTGCAACTCTGGGTCACGTTGTATTTAAAATGTCTTCTTAGTATAACTACATTTAGTCGAAGGGGGGAAGTGGCATTAGAAATAATATTCAAGTAATAGACATATTTTAAAAATTAAATCCATAAACTATATACGGGTACATACCATGAAAAAAGAAAAACAAATTTCAAAAAAATTATATAACTTGATAGATAACATTATAAAATTTTATACAAAAGTTTTTGTTACGCTATTTGGTGATGAAATCAATTTCCGTCACAACAAGGATAAAATCAATGTTCGAAACACATCTGATTTTAGTGAACACATGAAACGAGACCTTGGTTTAGATTAATTGATCAATTTACTTCACTAAATAAAAATACACCATTTAAACTTCAATATAGTTTCTTATGTGTTAATGCGTAATGTCACAAACATTGTCGCAACTCCTGATGGACCACAGCGAGAACGGTGTTAATTATCATCGTCTATCAGTTAGAACTAATTTTCTATTAAAAAAATCAAAGTTGAACATATGCTCTTAATCATGAAACTGACCCTCTCAAACAAAGAAGGTCAGTTTGTGTATCAATTAACTAATTAAGAACAGTTTTGAACTTTTCAACACGCGAAAACAGCAGCCAATCCAACAGCATCGCAGCCACAATCGTTGCACCCGCAAGTGGAAACAGTACTGAAATAACAACGACTGTGCCTAAGCCTGCTTTCCATAAGCCAGCATCACCGAACTTAGGTGGCGTGCCAAGCTTACGTTGGCCTGAAGGTCTGCGCATCCACCACATCACTCCGCCAGTCACCGAAACAACAATAAACGCCAAGCAGAACAGAGCGTTTAGAAGCTTATTGATGATACTGATGTCACCTTGGTGCAGAGAAATACCGACCGCTAGTGTCTTAGCGATGATATTGTAATCCTGCCATGTGACTTCACCGAGAATACGGCCTGAGTATTGGTCTAGGTGAGTAGTACGATCCTGAGTAGGATCGACGATATCACCGCCCATGGTATTCGCAGTCACCGTGTAAACACCGGTTTCTGAACGCGGGAAATTCACCTTGTATTGAGTGAAACCAAGTGAGTGCGCTTTTTGGATAACATCATCAATCCCGAAACTGCTTGCTGACATCACATGTTGAGAGTGGTCTTCGCCCATCTTAGAGTGATCATGAGGTTCAGATGCCTCTTCCACGTGATGTACATGTTCTGCAGGCTTATCTTGAGACAACGGCATCGGTGCCTGTTCTAGATTCCATGGAAGTTCTTCCTCTGAGCCATGGTTAAGCGATGTGTGCGTCTTATCAGACAGCGGAATGTCATCCCACATTTGAGCAGGGAAAGTGCTCCATGCTTGAACTAATTTACCGCCCCAGAAGCCTGTCCAAGCTAATCCTGAGAGAATAAACAGCAGTAGGATGAGAGATAACGTGCCACCGATGTTTGCATGTAAATCACGCAAAAGCACACGTGGGCCAGATGAAACTCTCAGTTTGAGAAATCCAGCACGGCTCGCGTTGTCTTGTGGCAGCCACAAGTAGATACCGCTGACAAGAAGCAGAATCGATAAGCTGATTGCGACTTCAATGAGGTAATCCCCCCAATCGCCAATCAATAATGTGCCATGAATATCATTCGCGAGTTCGTAGAGGCTTTCACTACGTGGGACTTCACCGACGACTTCGCCAGTATATTGATTCACAGTTGCGAAAACCGACGTGCCATCTTCCAGAGATACTGAAAATCGGTTCGCCAAACCCGGCACTTTGCTCGGAGCAAACTGCGTCACCGAACCTTGTGGGTATTGAAGTTGTACTGCCGTTAGCTGTTGTGAAACCTTGACAGGTTCGCCCGATACTACAATCTCAATCGCATCGTGATGGAAAGCGAGTTCGATTTCATCATCAAACAGCATCACCAAGCCAGTAATGCTCAACATTAACATAAACGGGATAACAAACAGCCCAGCATAGAAGTGCCAGCGCCAGGTTAGAAAATAGAGGATTTTATGCCGTTCTTTGCTTTTTATATTGGTTTCCGAACCGGTTGTTGCACTGCTTTTAGATTGCGAAGTTGCTTGTGCTTTCGCAGAGGTTTGAGATTCATTTCTCAACATTATGGTTTCCTTTGACATACACAAACTTACCTTCTGAAAAATCAGAAAGTAACTTGAGCATGGTTAACTTTACTTAATACTTTATTTTTTTAATTATTCTGGTGAGTTAGGTTTAAGCAAGATCAAAGGGAGGGCCACGTGGAGCTTGCCTCGTGTAGCGTTCACTTAGAGCCAAAAAAGCGTAGCTGTCTGAGACAATAGAACTCAATCGAGTTGTCAGTAGTGTAGTTGGAAGTTCGTCTTGGTGAAACGTGGAAAAATGGCTAAAGGGACACGGCTTACCTTTGTGAGTATTGGGTTCACCCTCTTCAATTTGAACCAGTTCAAAGCCGTTGACCGTACATAACGACGCCCATACTCCCGCACTATTACCATGAGCATTGATAACAGGCATTAGTGTTACTAACACCCAGCTTAATGCTGTGGCAAGTAACATTGGGAAGTTAAACGAGGTTCGGCGCATTATTCCTAATCTTTATAAATTTTCCTTATTATGAGGCACTTGGAATATAGGTAAACGTAAAGATTAACAGCAAGTTAAAAAATTGAAGCTAACGCACACTCTTTTTAGTTAAAAACGGGCTACAACGGAAGAGCCAAGAAAATGTGACGAAACTCTACATAACAAACTGTTTATAAAAAAGACAATAAAAAACGCCGCCTTACACCTTCCTCTAAAGAAGGGAATGTGAGGCGGCGTTTTAGAAATCGAATCTTGAGGTTTTGCTCTTTGTTACGTATCGAGCGAGCAAACGCTCATGATTTACGAATTAGCCGAAGATCTTGCTCCAGATGCTTGGGTTACGCTTCTCATGGTACTCTTCACGAAGGCCATCGATAGTGCGAAGTTCTTGCTGTGCAGAAGCAAAGTCACCTTGGTCTAGCTTTTGCTCAATGTTATCAATTGATGCGCTGATCTTTTTAAAACCTTCCATGAAGTGTTCTTCTTTCTCAATTGGGTAAACACCCGTTTTCAGTTCTGCAACTAACGTGTCTATGCGTACGATAGGCTTTTGCATCTCTTCAATGCTTTGAGCTTCTGCCGCTTGTTTGAATGCAAGCTTCATTTCTTGCATATTTTTCTTAAGGTCGACATTAGCAAAAGCGTTGCCAGACAATACTGAAGCAGCGATTAAACCAGATAAAAGGATTGAGCGAGTTTTCATTATTTCTCCAAGTGAAGCGGTGTCTTCGAAGATAGCGCCATCGTTATTGTGGCACTTTGACTTTATTATTTTCGGCTAGTGTATACAAAAATCTACCGGGTACAAAAATTGATTGTGCCGAAATGCAAACTAGCTAGCTAATTACTAAAAATTATCGGGCCTTCCATCACTCAAATACCGAAAACTCGGTGATAGATTGACGACCGCGCAGAGCTAAAAAGGCTAAGAATTGCTGTGGTGAATGGGTAACGACCTTGCTCGAATCGACGCCCACCTCATCAAGTAGTGAAGACACGAGATCCAACCCGCCTACATCTAAGCAGAAGTGGGCATCGCTTCCGGTAGTAATAAAAGCCCCTTTCGCTTTCGCAATTCTCGCGATCTCGAAACAGCGGTCGACACTACCAACACGGCTATTGCCTTTGAGTGTAGTGTTATTAATCTCGATTGCGACGTTATGTTGGGCTGCGCATTCAATCACAGGTTCGAAATCGAAATCAAAATTTGGGTTCCCTAAGTGGCCAAGTGCATCAATTCGACCGCCCTTAATCACATTCAACAAAGCCTCTGTATGAGTTGCGACATCCGACGGACGAAACACTGGCTCGTGGAAGCTGGCTATCACCCAATCCAGGTTCTTATCAACACTAGGATGAATATCGATTTCCCCTTGTGTGTTCATGATGTTTGATTCCACGCCGCGGACAATCGCAACGTCTTCGATAAAACGAGGAAGTACACGCTGATTACTGAAGAACCAATAGTGTGGCGCGCCCGGCATCGACTCTGAGTGATCGGTTGTACAAAACATTGTTAAACCGTTTTGCTTCGCCGACTTTGCGTTTTCGATCAGCGTGCTGTAAGCGTGACCACTCGCGTACGTGTGGGTATGGGTATCTACTTTTAGTTCCATGAATCAATGCCTCTAGCTTGGTCTCTAAACGTTTTTCAAAAAGGTATCCCTGATGTCGCTTCCTGAAAAGGAGTGCCTCGTGGCAACAATTTAACCAGTTTATCAGTTGAAAGTGACAATTAGCACCTAAGCATAGAGCCTTTTGTTTACTTCATACACCCTGTGGTTAGACATTGAGCTATCCAAATTTTATATAGGCTACCTCTAGAACGCTTCCTCTCATCAACGTATAACCGTACAAACTTGGTAATTACACCAATTTTTTGCAACCTACCCAAGTTCGTCAATACTTATACAAGTTAACAAACTGGAGTGTTTGATGAGAAGAAGACAATATCCGCTGAGTATCCACATCACTAGCCTTTTCTTAATTTTGACAATACTTGCCGGTGCAGTACTTATCTCAATCAGCTACCGTCATTCTCAAGAATTGTTACTAGGCACAGTGCGCGAAATTAGTAATGAGCATCGCGATAAGCTGGAATCGGTATTTAAGCAAGCCATCGCCCCCGTTATCACAACCTTGAATGTGATGGCTGTGAGCCCATTTGTGGCCCATCAAACCTTCTCTATCGAGAAAGAATCTTGGCTGGCATCAGTCGATATCATTTTCAAGCAGAATAAAAGTTTGGTTGCTTTATTCTATGCCTCTGATGATGGTGAATTCAGAATTTTCCGCCCTTTAAGTACCAATAGACAAAGAGCCGAAAACAATGCACCAGCCAAAGCGACCATGATGATCAGCAGTACGAATCTTAAAGGTGAAAATTTTATTACTTTTCTTGATGGTACACATCAAGTGATCAGTACCATGCAAGCTGAAAGCAAGTTTAATCCCACGGCCCGCCCTTGGTTCCGTAACGCAAAGCCTAATGGCTCAATACAACTTTCTGAGCCCTATCAGTTCTATTTTTTACAAACCAATGGAATTACGCTTTCTAGACGATCTGCAGACGACAAGCATGTGGTTGGGGCCGATTTCACATTAGAGTCTCTCTCGTCTCAAATCAGTGAACTGGCCTATTCCCCGCAAACCCGACTCGCCTTATTTGACAAACACTTTAACCTTCTTGGCCAACATCAGCTTGATCTACCGGTACCTAACCTTGCCCCTGATCAACCCGATGGTTCGATTAAACATAATGGCCAAGCTACAGGGAAGATTTCTGGTAGTGAACAAGAACACAGCTTCGTCAAAATGCCTAAACGAGAACAAATGGAAGCATTAAAATCATCCGTATTAGCACCTCTTATCTCTGATGAACAGAAATTTAATCTCAAGCTAAAAAACGTTGATTACAACTTAAATACTTGGGCACTAACGTTAACGCCCGTTGAGCTGACTCCAAACGTCACCCTTTATTTGGCAGAAGCAACACCGCACAATGATTTGCTCTCTGACCTTATTTCCATGCGAGATAAGCAAGTTGGCGTCGCAATTGGTATGTTATTAATCTGCTTCGGCATTGTATGGTTTGTCGCAAATCGCCTATCTCAACCACTCAATACGCTCGTGCAACTCACTGACAACATCACACGATTTGATTTCAGACGAACCCGCTCCCCCAAAAGCATGATTAAGGAAGTAGTTGACCTCACGCACTCGATTGAGCTGATGGAACACACGCTTCATGATCTTATCTCTCTACTTCGAGACACCGCAGGTAATCAGGAATTTTCGATATTAACCAAGAACATTGCTCATCAAAGCTACTTAATAACCAAAGCAGAAACCATTGTGCTCTTTACTCAATCAAAAGAAAAAGGCGTGTTTGATACAGCGACCAACCTATCCATTATTCCTTTTAAAGCAGATATCAATGATTTCATCGAACATACTCCTTGGTTGCTATCCCAGCTCAAACATGGAGAAACTATCCACTTAAACCGAGAGGATAACGTTCTTAACTATTATCAAAACTCGATCTTCAATTCAGACCTGTTCCTGTTTCCTTTATTGAACCGCGAGAAATTATTGATTGGCATCGTCGTGATTGGTTATGAGAGACCTATTACTAAGATTCAAGCAGACAAACATGCCTTTCTAAGAGAGCTGCTGAGTTTTGCTGAAATAGCCAAAGATAACATTGACCAAATGCAACAGCAGAAAAACATGCTCAATGCCTTAATTGAACTTATTGCGTCAGCGATTGATACCAAATCACCCTATACGCAAGGGCACTGCCAAAAAGTACCTGAACTCACCAAATGGATAACCCAAGCAACCATTGATGATGACCATTATTATCCGCAATTTTCACTCGATAATAAGCAATGGGAAGAGCTGATGCTAGCCGCCTGGCTTCATGATTGCGGTAAGGTCACTACCCCTGAATATATCGTAGACAAAGCAACCAAATTGGAGACGGTTTACAACCGTATCCATGAAGTTCGCATGCGTTTCGAGTTGTTAAAACAACAAGCTGAAACGGACTATTGGAGGGCCATAGCTAATGGTGCGCTTCAAGCAGAAAGCCTCAAGATCCTCAAACAAAAACAATCAGAACTGGACGAAGAATTTTCCTTCGTTGCTAAATGCAACCTGGGTAGTGAATCAATGACGGAAGAACAAATAGAACGCTTGGACCAAATTGCAAAACGCCAATGGAAACGCACATTAGACGATCAATTAGGCTTGTCTTGGGCTGAAAAAGAGAGGTACAGCACTAACCAAGGTACAGCAGAACAGGATGAAACAGCACCAAATAACAACAAACAGGCGCTTCCCGTAATGGAACCATTACTTGCTGATAAACCCGAACATAAAATACCGTGGGATAACGGCTTTAACCCAGCAGACGTGTGGCCAGAAGAGTTCGTACTCAAACCCGGAGAAACAAAATACAACCAAGGTGAGCTGCATAACTTGAAAGTGCGCCATGGTACGCTAAACGATGAAGAACGTTTCATGGTAAACGACCATATCATTCAGACTTTCATCATGCTCAGCAAACTCCCTTACCCATCTTATCTCAAAAACATTCCCGATCTCGCCAGCGGCCACCACGAGCGTATTGACGGTAAAGGTTATCCAAGAGGTCTAAACGAAGAGCAATTGCCCTTACCGTCTAGAGCAATAGCGATTGCCAGTGCCTTTGAAGCTTTAACGTCAAGTGACCGCCCGTACAAGAAGGGCAAACATTTAGATGAATCACTGAGTATCATGACCGACATGGCAACCAGCGGTCACATTGATCCGAAACTGTATTTACTGTTTCTGGAGAACAAGATCTATGACAAATACGCGGCTCGATTTCTTGAACCTAACCAACGGTGTAACATTGATCAGGATAAGCATATCCGTCGAGTGAAAGAGTACATGCGCTCGTTGTTCTAGCCTTAAATCTATCGTTTAGCTTTTAGCAGAGGAGTTCAACACAGAAGAGGCTATCTCATTGATTGTCGCTCGCGGTGTCTGCTTAGTTTTTGCCTTACTGTGTCTTTTGGCCAATAGCGTATTCGTTATGCTCGCGACGACAATTAGATTAATACCCATTAATTGCTGAGTTGAAAACACATCATCAAAGAACAAGCTCTGCCATAGCGCACTGAACAGCATGTTAGTGAAAATTAGAGGTGCCAACTGAGATCCACTGTCTACCATCTTATACGCTTTAGAGCGGAAAATTTGCGTATTAATAGTAAATAGCGCCAACCCAAAGACTCCAAAGCCAATCCAACTGATGCTATCAATTGACAATAAGGTCGCTAAGGCCTCATACCCTCTATCATTCCCAATTACTTCCGCTGCGGAAGAGAGCGACGTGACCGCGAGCATGGGAAAAACGAGTATTGCTGCGACTAAGAAGGTCCATGCGTTTAATTCTGCTGGTGTAAGGCTAGTCTTGGAGGCTCGATACAAACTCACTTGTGAGCCCGAATTAAACACACCAGCTAACAACCCAAGCAGCAGCTCGGGCCTAAAGAATCTCGAGCCTAATTCAAACTGAGACCAATCCCCTGCCATCAGCACTACGCCAACAAATGTCACTCCCAAGCAAATCACCGTCGTTGTATGAACTTTAGTTCCAAACATTAACTTTTCTAACAAGGGTATAAATAAAGGGCCAGTACTAAATAATACGATACCCTCAACCAATGTTAAGGTTTGTAATGATGTAAGAAAGCACCACTGACACGCAACCATGAAGATAGCCCGCATCACCAAAGGTTTCCACATCTCTCGTGAAGGCTGAGTGATTTTGTAAAAGGCCAAGAAGAAAAATAGAAATAAGCTAGGTAATAGAAACCGAGCGAAGCTCAGCAATGAGATTGCCATCGTTTCAGACAAATACTTGGCCAATAAGCCGCTTAAAGACAAACTGAATGTCGACAACAACATAAAAACTGTTGCCTTGGTAATATCAGACATAATTATCACCTCCTATGACCACTACTTTAAAGACATGACGAGATGAAAAATAGCGAGTAATATTAACCACAACTGTAAGGAAAACTTACCAATGAAGAAACTCGTACCACTAAAATCCGTTTACGCTTTCGTTGCTGTCGCAGAAACAGGCAGCATGACCGAGGCTGCTCATGTGTTATATGTCAGTCACTCAGCGGTCAGTCAGGCGATAAAATCGTTGGAACAACAGGTCAATAAACCACTGTTCCAGAGAGTGGGACGTCGCGTTGTGCTCAATGCCGCAGGTAAACGATATTATCGAAAAGTCGCACCAGCACTAGAACAAGTGATCGAAGCCACCGAGGAGCTGGCAAGAACGCCTAACGATCACCGCATAACTCTTAACATGGTGAACTCTCTCGCCATGCATTGGTGGATACCCCGAGTCCCTGATTTCCAAAATTTCGCTCCCTCACTCGATATCCGTATTTCCACGTTAACAGGGCCTTTCGATATAGAGCAAGAGGGTGTAGATATCGCCCTTGTGCATGGTAAACCCAATGAGTGGAACCAGTATTACAGCGAAAAATTAGGCGACGATGATCTGGTGTTGGTGTGCAGTCCAACTCTATTGAAAAATCAAATGGGCTTAAGCGTTGAGCAGATAGTAAAACAGCGTCCACCCATTGGTGTATTTAATCCTAGACGAAAACTAGACTGGCAAGTGTGGTGCGACCATTACCAAGTTCCAATGCCCACTTTCCACAGTAACTTGACGTTCGATGTCTCTATTCAAGCTGTGCAAGCCGCAATTCGCTCGCTTGGTGTCTTGGTCACTCATCGCCTATTTGTAAAAGATGACATAAGCCACGGCATGTTGGTTGAGCTTGGAGAGCCAGTCCCTAATCCACACCAGGATTTCTATTTTGTTTGCCCTAACAACAAATTGAAACAAGAAAGTGTGCTACAACTAAGAACATGGTTAAGGCATGAATTCACACGCAAAAGTTGACGCTCAATAGTGATTCAATAAGCAATAACGAATAGAACCCAACCATAACAACGTCAAAAATTAGATCTAAACCATCTAACAATAAAGCTAGCTTAATAAGAGGACACTATGATTATTACCACCACGCAATCTGTCGAAGGCAAACGCATTGTCGATTACAAAGGGGTTATTGCCGGAGAAGCCATTCTAGGAGTGAACGTTTTCAAAGATATGTTTTCAGGAATTCGTGACTTTGTGGGTGGACGTTCTGGCACTTACGAAAAAGAGCTAGAGAAAGCACGTAACTACGCATTCAAAGAGTTGGAGCAAAAAGCGATAGAAGCAGGTGCCAACGCGGTGGTTGGTGTTGATATCGATTACGAAGTATTAGGCACAGGTAATGGCATGCTGATGGTTTCAGCAAGTGGCACAGCTGTTGTCGTAGCTTAGTAGAGCAGGTAAACACGAAAATGTGTTATGTAACTATTAACCCTTCCTATCAAACTTGGAAGGGTTAAATTGTACTCATCTAGACATGAACGTCCATTCAGCAGTCAGCCAATCACATCACCGAATACTGTTTTTCGTGAGTATTACTCCTCTCGAAGCGCCTCGAAACGGTCTAGACCTCGCAACATTTCAAAGTCCGGCTCTTCAGCTAACAGTTCTCTCATTGAGCCACTAGCTTCAATAGCACGCTCTAAATCATCGATAGACTGAGCTTCAGCTCCTAATCTTGCGTATGAGCAAGCTCGTTGATACAAAGCGTGAGCATTTTGATCATCGACTTCTAATACACGGTTACATAGGCTCATTGCCCAGTGGTATTCCTGCATATCCATAGCGGCATCGGCTTTAGAGGTTAGCGCTTCTAAATCTCCAGGACGAATCTTTAATATTTCATCATAGATTTCAATCTTTTGTTCTGCCGTTTGCGCATTCTGCGCTCTCAACCATAAGTTATGAATCTCATTGATAATTTCAATCTCTCGGTTGTTATCCGAGATGATTCTGGTCTTACGCTTAAGATCCCTTTCAAGAACATTGAATTTCTTCTCATAGTCTTGAGCAATAGAATTAAGTCGCTGATCAGCCATTTCTTTAGTGGTATGTTTGAGCTCTTTAATTGATTGCCAACCAACCAAAGCAATGAGTGAAGCAACACCAGCAATGATATAGAAAAAATACGTCACAGTGACATTCGCATAGTTCAGTGACTTGTCAGCCACAGAAAGCTCACGATCCGTCATTTGAATGGTTAAGCGCCTTTCAAGATCTTGCTGTTCCATTCGCAACTGCTTCAACTCGTCTAAGATATAGCGTTCCATCAGCGGTCTATCTAAATACTCTTTTTCTGAGTAGGTAACCTCCTCGCTTGCAAAGCTCATGGTTGTTACCAGTGAGAACACTGCAATCAATAGGATTCGAAGCATTTACATATTCCTTATATATTTCATAGTTGTGTCAATGTATCTCCTAAATGAGAGACAAGCGATAAAGCCGGCAATTTTAAAACTTCAGCGTCATTCGTAAAAAACCATAGCATACTCACTATGGTTTTCTTATTTCTATTTAGTTATTTAGTTATTTAGTTATTTAGTTATTTAGTTTAAGTATTAAGCATCATTTGCCAGTACTCACATTTAGCTAAGAACTCTTTTAAGTAAAGCTCTGGGTTAGCAAGCTTCTCACCGCCTTTCACATCAGCACCAGTCACTCGCCAAAAGTTATGAATCACTAAGTTCCGGTGGTCAATAAATTCGTTAATTTCGCTTTTTTTAATAGGAAGCTGCGCACCAAACGTTTGTTCATAAAAACTCAGCGACGAGTCTTGTTCACTTGGTTTTTCTCTTAAAAATGTATCCAAGTCCAAGCCTAGTTGCTGCTGCCTTTCCTTTGGTAGTGCTTTAGCTAATCTAGAAACAACATTGAATAGAGCTAGCTCAACTTTTTGCGCTGCTAATAAAGACGCACCTAGAAGCGCATTCTCACTGGAAATATGTTGCTCTGTTGGTGATACGGTAGCTATTGTCACTTTATTAACCTCTAATAATCATAACTGGTGTTACTGTACTAAGTTCGATTTACTAAACTTAGCGTTGCCTTACTTACGCTATTTTGTTGATCTGAATGGCGTCTTGTAATTGAGTACGTTCAGCATCAATAATGAGGAAGCCGGATGCGTCATCATTCTTCTCAACTCGTACCTGGCCGTTAAAGCCACTTTGCGACAATTTTTTTGCTAACTGCTCTGGCGCCGTTTCAAAAACAATATCCATGAAAGGTAAAAGCTCAGCATCAACAAAGCCATACTCGTTAAACCGTTCCATTGCTTGAGATAAATGGTCTGAGTCCGTGAATTCAATAATCTCTACTACTTCTTCCAACAACATTTTCGATTCCATATTCGCCAGAAAGTGACTAACACAAGCACATAGGTTTTGCTTACAGACATTTTTGTGCTCAAAGACAATCCTTAAGTTATCGCAAAATCATAACATATCAACACTCGTAAATATTCTTTATTTACCTCTAAGCTATTGGGAATACTAGAGAACAACAGAAAACTAGCCAGGCGTGATCAAGCCAAGATCGTCTGTTTAAGTGCCGCAATCTGCTGGAGATTTCAAGCTAGAATAGACTGAGAATCACTCGTTTCAACAATTGACTCTTTCAACAAACCAGCATAAATACCATTCAGAGCAACCAACGATTGATGGTTACCTTGTTCGACAATTTCCCCCTTCTCCAACACCAAAATTGTATCAGAATGACGAACGGTGCTCAGACGGTGTGCAATCGCAATCACGGTTTTTTCCTTGAAAAGGCGCTGCATTGCTTTTTTAATCAGGTCTTCAGTGATTGAATCTACCGAACTGGTCGCCTCATCAAGCATCATCAATTGACCACCCTGTGCAACCGCTCGAGCGAACGAGATAAGCTGCGTTTGCCCTACAGACAAGTTAGAGCCGTTCTTTTCCAAGTGGAAGTCATAACCTTGTGGCAATTGTTCAATAAACTTATCGGCGTAAACATAACGCGCTGCCTGCTCAACCTCGGTTTTAGATAGATGCGTTTTACCCAGCGCAATATTGAACTGAATTGTCTCTTCAAATAAGTGCACGTCTTGCATCATCATTGAGAACAAATGAGCAGAGTCTTCGCTTGAAATCTGCGACAGCTCAATACCATTCAATAAAATGCTGCCCTCATAGTTTTGATAAGTTTTAGAGATCAAACGAAGAATCGTAGACTTGCCAGATCCAGTGGAACCGACAAGCGCAATTTGATGTCTCTTCTCCAATACAAAAGAGACATTTTTCAACACATACGGAGCATCGTCTTTGTAGCGGAAACTCACGTTCTTAAACTCAAGGCTCTCAAACTGCTCTAGCTGTTTTTCAACCTTTTTTGATGGCAATAAATGATGCTCTTCCTCTTCAGTTGGCTCAACAAACAGCTCTTCTATATGGTCAAACGCCGCGAATGAACTCTGAATCGAAGCGATCTGCGAGGTAAAATCACGGATCGGGACAAACACTTTCTCTAACGTGTTGATGAAGGCGATCAACACACCTAAGGTTAGTGCGCCTTCAATCACTTGCTCAGAGCCATACCAGATCATAATCGCGATGGTGATAGAAGTGATGCCAGAGATAAACGAGAACAAAATCGCATCGTATTTATTGATCTTCTTCTGCGCTCTTAAAAACTCATCAGTATAGCCTTGGTAGCGCTGTTCGACTTGCTCTTCCGCTCGGTACATCTGAACAGTTTTCATGCCAAACAAGACTTCTTGTAAAAAGCCAATCCCCCGAGCCAGCGAAGAACGAGTCACCTTATATAGAGCACGAAGTCGGTTTCTCACATACACCGTCAAATACATCACTGGCGGCATAATGATCAATACAATCATCGTTAACTGCCAATCAATAAAGAACATCATCACCAACAGAGCAATGGTATTGATACTGTCTTTAACTAGCCCTACAACCGACTGAACAAACGTCTCGCCGATGGTTTCCAAGTCACTGGTTAATCGTGAAAGCGTTACCCCAATCGGTGTGTTATCAAAATAGCTGCGCGGCAGTTTAAGTACGCGAGCAAACAACACTGAGCGCATGTCAGTTATCGTGTATTGCCCTGTTTTACGCAGGTTGTACGAATAGGTGGTATCCACCACATAGCTCGCCACCAGCACGGCAACAAGATAGAAGACATATTCGAGCAGACCATCCATATCCCCATGACTCAGATGAACATCGATCACTTGAATGATCAGCCAAGGGAACAACAAACTCGTGATGACAGAAAGAGGAAGCATAGCGATGCCCAAAATCGCAGAGCCTTTGTATTTCTTAGCAAACTTAAAAAAGTGCTTGAGGTACTTGAGATCAACACCTTTTAACATGCTGCTGCCTCCGTTTCATTCTGCTGTAGTTGCCATGTATCGTAATAGTAATCACAGGTTTTCAATAACGTGGCATGGTCGCCCTTCGCGATCACCTTACCTTCGTTCAACACAATGATTTCATCCATATATTCAAGAGCATTAACACGGTGTGAAACCACAAGTACTGACTGATTTTCCAAGCGCTTAAACAGGCCTTCCAAAATCTTACGTTCTGTTTCATAGTCGACAGCCGATAGAACGTTATCCATGATGATCAGGTCGGTGGGTTGCAATAAAGCACGCGCAATACTTAAGCGCTGCTTCTGGCCGCCTGACAGCATAATGCCTTTCTCACCGACTAAGGTTTGGTCACCATGCTCAAAACGAGTAACGTCACTCGCCAACTGGCTGAGCTCTAACACTTCATCAACCTGACTCTTTGCCAAGTCAGTATCCAAGCTACCAAAACGAATATTGTCTTCGACGGTTGCGGAAAACAGGTAAGGATCTTGAGTAACTGTTTTAATATAGCGGCGCAAGTCACGGCGTGAGAAGCTAGTGACATCTCTTTCGCCAAGAAAAACCGAACTTTCTGGTACATCCAAGTGATGGTTCAAGCAGTTCACTAATGTCGTTTTACCCGCTCCGATCCCGCCTAACACACCCACTTTCTTACCTGCTGGAATATCAAAGCTGATGTCATCGAGAATCACGCGTTCTTCACCCGAATAGCTGAAGCTGAGGTTGCGAACGGAAAACGTTTTTCCCTTCAGCGATTCAACATCTAACTCAGTAAGCTTATCTTCATCAAGCTCTGGGACTTTGGCATTAAGAATGGTCTGTGCACTCTGAATACCGACCATGCCTCGCTGATAAATAGTCGCGATTCTGCCAAGCTGCATCAATGGCATAGCGAGCAAAACCGAGTAAGTCAGAAAGGCGGTAATCTCACCGAGAGTTAGCTCTTGTCTCATTAACATGTAGCCACCCAGCCCAAGAATGATGATTTTCATCAGGTCATTGGCGTAGTCGAGTACCGGCATGAAGAAGACTTGAATGCGTGTAATTTTGAGGCGGCATTCAAGCAATAACTGGTTAAGCTTTTCAGTTTCGGCTTTCACCCAAGGTGACATCTGTTGACTTTTAATCAGATCAATTCCAGACAAGTAACTCATCAATTGAGCCGACAGGTTTTGTAATCGCTTCATATGTTCTAAATGCAGCGTTTTCATACGCTTGAAGCCGACACGGAAAATCACAAAAGCGATTGAGATAGGAATAATCGAATAAAGCGTAAGTTCTGGCGATATGCGCCACATGTAAAGAGGCGTCAGCGACAACGCAAGCAACGCATTGAAGAACTGCAAGAAGCCGACACCAAACAGCAGTCGAATGCCACTGAGGTCATTGTTGATAATCGAGATCAGTCGACCCGAAGCAAAGCGTTCATGGAAGCTGCTCGGTAAGCGATTCAGCTTTTGTAGAAGTGTACTTTTGAGCGCTGCTTCTGTAATTCGCCCCGGATTAAGCGCATAGATACGAGACAGAATTCTCACCACCACCATGGCGACAGACATGCCGACTACAATCCAAACATAGCTTTGCAGTTGCTGATGGCCAGTTGAAGAAGCGTCATCAATTAAATCTATCGCCAATTGGATATAACGAGGGATCTCTACTTGTAACCAGTTAACGAGGAAAATGAACACGACCGCCATCAAGTAAGAGGTGCGATTCATGCGCAGGTAGTGGGCAATAAACTGTCTTTTATTCTTCATAAGGATTCTTTGCTTAAGGCAGGTTCACAGCGATTGGATATATAACCCAAGCTAAGTTGAACAATCGCGGGGGCAAATATACACCAAAACAATTTAGCTAGTAGCACCAACCACATTGAACAACCTATGTACAATGCCAAACTAAATGTTGTGTTTGGCGCTGGGGAAATCCGCCCAAAGCCGGCCACTTTCAGGCGGTGCACAATTAACGAGTTTAAAAAAGGAGGTTTAGAAGTCGAAGACCATTTACAACATTTCTTTAGCGATCAAGTGCAATAAAAATGTCTCACGTTCAATGCTCATGCCTTTTTTAGGGCTTTCCGCTATGGTTTTTTCATTATGGGCAATCGCTTCATGGATATTCATCCAAATAATATTTCCACCCCAAAATAGAATATAAAAATCAATAACTTAAACAATGGAAAATCACAAAATGGCGACAAAGTGGCGACACATTTAAAAAATCCTGTCGCCATTTCTAAGTAGAAAACCAGCTTGTTAGCTATTAATAATTTACACACCAAATCGTAAGAGTTTACATTACTTGTAAACCAAACCCAAACGCCTTTGCTTGCTGCGTCTGGATAGGCCAAGTTCGGGGGAGCTTGGCCGCCCTTCTTCTAATACGGGCTATGTGCTCGGTATTTTTCTAACACTAACCTTACGTTTTCCCATAACTCTTCAATGTCTCGATACTCTAGGTAAAACCCACTATCAATAAATTCAGCACCACTTGATGAAAACCACGGTTGAGTTTCACCTTTCCCTCCTACCCCTAACTCAAATTTAGCGTAGTACTTGCCGCCAGTTGGGCGAATTTGGAATTTGATGTGATATGTCCAATGAGTTTGTGAATGGCAGCGTTCGTAATGGGCAGCTATCCAACCAGAATCGTAAAAGTTTGGTAAACGGCTTGTTGGCAACTGATATTGTGAAGGCGGAAGCGTTGGCATTGCGCTACGCAGTTGGCTGGCCATTTGGTTGAATGCGTTAATGTAGGCTTCTTTAATTTGGGCGGCTTTCGTACCAGTGAAGCCCATAACCAAGAACATGAAGCCATCTTTGGTCATTTCAAACATAGATAACTTTCGCCCTGAATTATCTTTATATTCACTGAGCGTAAAATTGCGCTCAGTAAATTCATCTGAACATTCTAAGGTTTTCAGCTTACGAATTACGTCTTTGTGCTGCTTGTTAAATGCTTCTGCAATTTTCAATGAAGTAGTGCGGATTTGCTCGCCTTGGTTAAAGACCAGATCAGATACAGTCAGGGTAAGGGAAGTTGTATTAGGCATGATGGCCTCCGTAAGTGATTTTTATATCACCACACAAAGGTACTAATCTTCGGGTGGTGAACTGAACAAGGTTAGTACTACCGCACTTACGAAACGGCGCGCCGAAGCGCCCTCGCCCAGCCCACCATAATGCTGATAGTGCGTTTTTTTAGGTAAAACGCCTATGTTCAGGTGTGCCGAAGCCGCACATAAAAAACCAGCAAAACGCTGGCATCCATGTGCCGTAAGTTACTGCGGGGTACTAATCCCGACACTGGATTTTGCCAGTGCCGTTACAGGTTAACGATGTGAAAGATCGGTGTCAAACGTTTAATATCGGCAGATATCGGGGAATAGCTATTGACACCTGAGCATACACACATGATAAGCTGCTTATCATGTGTGTATGCTCTACTGGAGATTGGAGGTGGTTTGTGTATTTTTCAAGCGTGATGTGTACATTCAACACTCTAATATGTACTATAACGGCATAAATCGACAGCTGCCGTATTGAATTAGTCGCTTCACTCTGTTAGGTTGGTGCTACACACCAACCTAACAGAGTGAAGCTTCTTAAAAGTTCATACAAGTTAAGAATTAAAGCTATACTGTTAGTAACAACCAATTTTATAAACGACAAAGGAGCATTTATTATGGGCAATATAAACAGAACTGAATACCATGAACTAGACTTGCTCCTTTGGGATATGCATATAAAATTTATAGCACCTAAGGTTGCGCTAAGCATCTATGAGAAGCGTTGGGCTTTCGTAGATCAAAAGAAAATTAACCCAAATGAAAGAAAATTATTGGATCGCTTAATCAATGAATTCGGTAATGGTTGTTTCATGCCTGCGATTTAAATATGTCTCAATACTCTATAAAGCACCATCAAGTTATTGAATCAGCGTTAAAAAACTTTAACGCTGATTTTTTTTGTGAAAACCAAATAACTTTTGGAGGTGGAACGCGAATTGCTTTAGAACTCAATGAATTCAGAGAATCAATTGATATCGATTTTTTGTGCCCAAATAAAGCATCTTATCGTGCAGTTCGAGAACAGGTTACTAACGTCAGCCTAGGTAGCTTAGTCCATGAACAATTCGAATACGCTAGAGAGATCATGGCCAATCGTTACGGTGTTCGTGTTTTTATAAAATACCAAGAGACTCTGATCAAACTCGAATTCGTAAGTTTTGATAACTACGAACTTACACCAATCCAGTGTGATACAAAATTCCCAGTACCATACTTAGATCAAAGGTCATGCTTCTATACAAAGTTGCTATCAAACTCAGATAGGAAGTTACAAGAACCATATAAAGACATACTGGATATTCTTGCCATGTATAAATCTTGGGGTAGTATTCCTGATATAGCAATTACACAGGCCGAATCCCATAATGGTAAAATTATCGTGCGCGATTTAAAAGAATCACTGCAAGACATCATTGATTTCCCTGAAAAATACATTGAAGCTTCAGAAGTTGTAAAAATGAACTCCGAATGGGTTGACGATATTGTAAAAAATCAACCAATCGCGTTACTTAATGAGCTAAATATAACATATAAATAAACTTAACCATCAAATCTTTAACTATACAAAGACTTTATGCTTTATTGCCGATAGTTTCCCTCAAAACTATCGAAGTGTTTAGCAGAACTTACTCGACATGACTTATCGAATCCACTCGTCCCTTTAGTTCTGAGCTGTCCGACCCATGTCCTGTAATTGCGCTCGCTTGAACAGGGGCTTGGGTTGTGGATGAGCCAGACGCAACACCACTATGCGTATGAGTCGCCAATGTGTCGGCTAGTTCTTTCACTACCTGCATCAGTTCAGACAGCAAAATTAGCACGTTCTCTTCTTTAGAACCAACCCACGTTTTAGGTGCTTGTAGCCATTGGTGTTCTGCAGCAATGCTTCGGCGGACTTTACCAATAGTCTCCACCAATTCGCCAGCTGTCGCGGTTTGCATGTTGCCCAAACTGCCTAGCACAATGTCATCACCTGCTATTAGGTTAATTGCGCCGAGTGCTTCAATTAGCTTTTTGCCGATCACTTCTTCAATACTGTGCTCATCAACCAAAATATGGTGCTGACCAAATTCACCGCGATAGCGTTCTGCTTGATCAAGCTTTTCGAATGCTTTTTGATTTTGCGTTTGGTCGGTTTGCTGGGTGGTATTTCCTGCTGCATCAATTCGGTTGCTTACCTCTTCACGTTGCTGCTGCAGTTGCTCCCCCGGCTCAATCGACGGCAACGCATATTCACGACCATAAACACCACGAATGATAGGTCTGTCATTCCGACCATATGCGAAAGCGATTTCAACCAATGTTCCCTCTAGAGGGTAAGACAGCAATCCAGATTCATGCCCACCCATATGAACGGGCAATGGAATCGAGCGATAGACAGGCACGTTAATATCTGGGTTTAAGTTTTCATCAAGTACCTGAACATCTACGGCAAACCTTGGGCGGAATGAGTCAGCAACTTGCCCGGCTTCTGCTGTGTCTCTTACTACTTCAACACGGCCAAACTTAGGCAAATGAAAACCTGCCGCCAACTCTGGGAAGTTCTGCAGCGTTTCACGTTTCTTTGGTGGGACTTCGGATTGCTCAACCTTCCAATATGCAGTCATTTCGTCTTGAATTAAATCAACTCGATTGACGCGCTTATCGTTCATGACTCTGCCCGGCCTTAGCATAGGAAACGGAACAAAGGTGACACTGTTACCACTTTGGCGACTGGTGAACTCTTCCGGTAGTTCCATCGGTTTGTTGTTGAAGTGACTATCTTGATACGAACCGAAGTACACGACCTGATCAGTATGTTGGAACCAAACACAATCAGGAATAGAAAACGCCTTAGAGATTTGCTCTAAACATTGATAGCCAGTTCCCTGGCTAACAAAGTTTGGAATCGTGGTTTTGATATAATCCGCATCAGGCAGATTGAACTCGAGCCCTATCAAATCTGAAAGAACGCCGATCACCTGCTCTGCAGTTGGGTGCTCTAAGCTAACCGCCCAACGTTTAGACAAAATTCCTGTTAGCTCTTTGACCGTGAGCTTATGGTACCCATTTGCTGCAGGTTGAACTTTGTCGATATACCCCTCAAACCAAGGAGCTGTTTTGTTCTCATAACCAATATCTAAACGTACAGACGCAAACTGCTCTGGCTTTGCTTTGGTTTCAACTTCAAAGATGGCAACACTGCCTAGTGATAGCTTTAGGCTCACCATGTTACTCACCAGTTTGACTTCTTCACCACTGATAAACAGGCGTTTCTCTAGCTTCATTGCGTTGCTTCCTCTGCGTTATTCAGTGCCTGTTTTAGTCGGGTGTTTTCTCGTTGTTCCGGTTTGCTTTGCTCTTTGGCTCGTTGCTCTTTTTGCTCTGCGACACTGTTATGCTCTCGTAGCTCAAAAGAGACATTCCAAGCCTGTAAGGTTTCATGCTCCCTCGCATTGATACGACCAGTGAATTTCACGTTGCGAATCTTGAGTGCTAACGCAATATCATTACCAATCCGATAAACCCTGCGCGTATTGGTGTCGTCTTTGTCCGATGCAAGCGAATACAACTGAGTGAGCGTTTCTACACGTGTGAATGGAACACGACCACTAAAGGTCAGTTTCTTACCTTTATCGCCTTGCTCTGCCGTATCGGTACCCGATGATTGACCGCTCATGTCTTGGTCTTTTAACTCCATCGACATTTCAACTTTCATCGAGTCTAAGTTAACCGGCACACCATCGAGAGCTAACATAGCAACTCCTCAAAAAAGGTCATTGGTTCATGGCTAAGCAATAGACTCGCCACAGTGAATTGATGATTGTTTGGCGCACCTGCTTGGTTAATCTGCGTTGCTATACTCTCAGCATTGCCTGTAACAGAAAAAGCGTAAACACTACCCTTTAGGTTTTTAAGTGCATTTATCTGCGCTTTGACATCGCCTAACTTATTAGCTCGTTTTGCCGCCAATGCCTGCAACTTGCCGATCACGTTACTTGCATCATCAGCTAACGATTCCAGTGTGGCAATTTGCGCACCCTGCCAATGCAAAACGTCATGCAATAGATTGGCATGGAGTTTCGCCATAGGTTTAAAACGAGGTTGGACGATTGCTGCAGGTTGGTGAAGCTTATCGGTTTCATTGGTCACTAGAGCCTGGGTTTGCCTAGCCACCTGACACCAATCTGGCATAGGGAACACGGAAATAAGATCCGCCAACTGATTAGCGAACTGTGCTAATTGTGAAGCGGTTACCATAAGCGCAATACAGTGAATAGTCCCTGTTGGTCGGTACTTATCAGCATGGTCACGGAGTTTCCCAGATAACACGTTGACTGCTGCCAGTGGGTTTAGGTAACAACCCGAATCCAGCTTGGTACCGACTTGAAACTGATAAGGGGTAGCTGTTAGTACGGTGCCAGTTCTTAACAAAGATTCAAGATCACCACGCAACCCAATTAACGCACTTGCATTTTCACTTAAAGAGTGACGCCCATAACTGGCGTCACTTTCAAGGTGAGTTAAGCGGCTAACGGCATCATTCATCGTTGTGCCGATTTGGTCTGTTACCTGCTCGGCACTGGTTTGGATTGCTTGTGAACTGCTAGGCCAACTGAGTGGGGATTGTTGCCACATACAGCTTATACCTCGGAAGAAAGCTCTGGCTGAATTGGCCACGGGTGCTCAGCTTTGATTAGTTCAACTGCGGCATCCGCTTGTTGTTTGAACGCTGCCGCTTCATCAGTTAAGCCTTTTGACTCTTTGATCCACGCTTCCATGTATAGAGGATCGCTGACTTCACGGTAAGCAGCTCGACGCGCACTATCCACTTGGTCGTACTCAGCGATGTATTCATTACTCTGGTTTGTAACCCAAGCGTCACTAATGCGTTCATCAAATAGCGTTTTTGGTTCATCGTCTGTCCAACCATCAGGAATGGAGCCTAACTTTTCCACCGACTTAAACTTAGTACAATCTGACTCATCAAAAATCACTTTCCCAATGTGATCTTCAACATACTCAGTGCCTGTCGGTAAGTTATTATCTAACACAACAATGACCTTGAAACCTTCTTTCTCTGCCTTTGGTTCAACCTTTAACGCACTACGTGGAATGTGATGTTGGCCGGCTCGACATTGAGATTTAATTGCTTTTTGGTCGACAATTTTCGTCTCTTTATCCCAAAGCCAATAAAGTTCATCTGACATACTCACTCCTAAACAAAAATAATCTTGTTCTCTATTGTTGTGATGGGTTGGTTTTGTGAGGCTGTAGGGACCACACGCGACGCATCAAATCCAGTGATTTGAGAACGCTTTGACGCTATTGTAAATTTTAATGAAGACATCGTATTAGTGATAGTTGAACCAAACATAGCTCCAGAATGACCATTTACAATGGTACTTGTTGATTCTTCATAGCCAGCTATATTCACTCCACCCACAATATTTCGAATCGCATCATCATGCGTTTGGTTTAGTTGGTAGCTAGCACCGTCGGCAGTACGTACATAACGACCAAGAATGTCACGAGTATTAATGATTGCAGTATCACCGACACCCGAAACTAATTCAGGCCAACGCAAAGCCAAACGCCAGTACATTTTTGCGTTCAAATCCACTTCGTTCTCCAGAACTGCTTCTTCGGGAATCGTACCAGATAACCAACCCGACATTTGACCAGCCGTATTGCCTGTGTACGGGACCCACCACCAAGGCGCTGGTGCACCCGCCCACAGCTCATGCCGATTAATTGGGTCTTCTGGATTTTTTCCTTTACACTTTAAATTTGGCCCTGCATACATTTGCCAAACCCTTAACTGACCATTCAGCCATGTAGTACAAATTTCACCTGTCTTGTACTCTCGTTCAGAGTTATACGGCATAAACTGTGATACCAACTCATGCTCAGCCAAACCACCTTTTACCCGCCAATCAATCACCGAACCATCAGCATTAATTCCAGCCAGTTTTGCAACGTAGTGCTGATCACCGTTGCCATCAACATAATCGTTTAGCTCAGTTTCAGAAACTGCAATCGTGACTTTGTTTTCCCACACTGACAGTGCAGTACCTTGGCGAACAACATCCACATACAAACCGCTGGGGTTAGTGGTGATGGTTTGCAACACTTCACCAGTCAACACACCACGTAAACCGCCGACATAAACAACACCAGGCGTCACTTTGTATTTATTCGGGTCAGCTTGTTGGGTTACATCGAACCCATCAACAAAGGCCGTGTGACCGTAGCTATCTAAACTAGCCAAACGGTGGTCTTCTTCGATACCTTTCAAGCGGGCTTGATAGTCAATCTGCCAAGTCGAAGCATCAACGGTAATTCCAGCGATTTGCGCGGCTCCGTCATAGGCTTGCACCAATGACTTAGTGCTAGCCATACCGTTTTCTTTGGTTTCTTCTGCTTTGTGTACCACCATTCCGCAAGAATTTGCCACACTCTTGTCACGCAGATACATTGCATTAAAGGTGAATTCTGCAACAGTACCGGGGATCACAACTGAATACGCCAGTGCGTTGTCACCCAGTTTACCCACTTGGTCGATGTCTTGTTGGTGAACCCACAGCGAACTATCAGGTAAACCATTTTCACGGTTAATTGTTTGGCTTGGGTCTAGCCCTGGAATGTGCGCAAAAATCATTTCATTCATATCTGGCGCATTACCGGCACCAATCTGACTTTGCAGATAACGCTCAAATTCGAGCGGGATTGTCGTTTGACTCATTGGGATATCTCCCCCTTATTCTTGCTTTAACTGCCTATAGAACGTTTACAATTAAAGGCTGGCAATAAAGACTTGTCTTTGATGCTCAATTGACTGTGGTTCCACATTAATTTCAACAATTTGCTTGTCTTCTGCTCGAAACAGACTGAAATCATGTGAAAATTCACCGCTGGCAACGGTCAGCGTTGTCTGAAATATCACTTGAAAACGGTAGCGCCGACACGTCCGTCCATATTGTTCAATCAAGGTTTGAACCAACTTGGTGTTATTAGAAATATCACCGTCGGTTAGTTCAATGGTGCACACATCCCACTGCGCTGAATCTTCACGCTCTTTAAATGCAACGATACCAATGCCCAACCTTTCAAAAATTCGCTTAAACCCTTCAACGCTGCCTGCGTCTTTGGCATTCACAGCAGCGTATTTCACTCGTTTACGAAACAGCGAAAGCGGCTCACCCTCAAAGCGTTTGATGTCTCTATCCCAAGCCATTAATTCCAAGGTGTTTTCGCTGCATGTCAGCGCATCCATTTGGCGAAGCGGGAACAGTAGCCAGCTCCAAACCATTTTAAAGAATGCGAACACACCTTTTGATAAAAAGTGCGGCTCTTTGATTTCTTCCGATGTGGTGCTGCCGTCTTGCCACCATGGAATAACCGTTTCCGGTAACTCTGGTGCATGTTTCTCTTGGTTGTAATTTTGAGGTTCCGACATGGCTTACTACCTTACCGTTAGCGTTTTCAAGCGTGGCTGCTCTAGGTCGCTGATAATATCCTCTTGAACCTTTCCGCCTACGGTGAACTTTACCGATTCGACCTGCGCCATACTGGTGTGAATCTCACTGCCAAGCAGAGAAAGGCTAAAGCGGCTTTCTGGTTTTGCTCGGGTCATTCCTGGATATGCGGCCGTCTCACGAAATGCCGCCCTGATACGGTCTTCGACTTCCAGCAGCTCGTTAACTTTGGTTGCTTCGTCTAAGTTCGCTACCAAAACAACATCGGCGATCACATCGTGCTCAGTATCTGGGATAGCTTTACAAGTCAGCACATCACCATGGCCGTGATGTCCTTTAGCCATAATGTAGTCATTTAACTGGTCAAGAACTGGCTGTGGTGTTACTCCGACCTCCATCAAGATCAATGCTTCAGCAGTACCCGGTTTCACTTCACCTGTATTGTTGAAATAGATGTTATCGCTGCGAATCCCGGCAACACTGGAAATAATGGAGCGGTAGACATCATCAATGTGCCATTCACCCGAACTGGTGAAAGCGTTCTGAATACGCAATGCCAGTTCTTCTTCACTTTCAGCGTCTGCGCCCAGTTTTGTTATCCAGTCAGGTTCATTAACTGCATCGACAATGCCCGGAATCTCTTCTGGAATGATATTGAAGTAACCGGCAGGTAAGTTAAAAGCTGCGCCTGCTTCGAATGCTTCAACCAAAACTTTGCCCGTTAGCTGACCTGCATCAATCACGGTTTCAGCAAGCACTCGAACTTGATACACCACACCATCAATCGGCAGGGTTTGAACCACCTTACCCGCTTCTATCGTGACAGCATCAGCAGCGTTCGCCTTGATTAAGGTGATATTGCCTTGTGTTTTCTCTGCGTCTTTCGGCTCGATGTCATGTTCCCAAGCTTTCAGCTCTAAAGCCCAACGCTCTGCCGTTGCCACAAACATATTTGGCATGACGTGTTCTGCTAGTAGTGTTCTGATCAGCCACACACATGGTGTAACTACAGCAGCACGAACCCATCGCCAAAACGGTGACATTTCAGAGTCGTTAGATACCTTACTGCCAGCTCCTACGACTTCTTGTTTTAGCTTCGCTTCAAATTCTTCTTCGGTAACAGGCACACCCGATTCACTTAGAATCTCAACAAAGTCTGCGTTTGGTCGTTTGCTCATGCCCCGTTATCTCCTACAGAAAGTTCTAGATCACCATATTCATAAGCGGTTGCAGTTAAGGTGATCTCACCCGCTTCTAACTCTGTTGCCGTTGCAGTGCCGGGGACGACTCTCACATCACGCTCAGCTAACTGCTCAATCTGCACCATCACATCAGCTCGTAACGCTGGGTTACGTTCAGCAACCAATTGACGGGCCAAACCCGATTCCATAATGGCATGCTTAATATCTTGTGCGATGCTGTATAAATCGCTGCATTCAGCGGGCTGTTGACCTGCATCCATATCCCAGCCACCGTCAATCACTTTAATGTCGATGTATTTTTTGCTTTCTGATAAATGGCTATCCGGCATTGAGTTCATCCCATTCGGCTAACTGGTCTGGTGTCATTCCATTTGGTGCAGTGATGTAGACGTCACCGTATGAGCTCATGTTGCCGCCTTGTGGTTTATGAGTGGTCGTTACGTTTTGAACCATGTTTGGCGGTAGCGTTGGCATCGCTCCCAGTTGTTTGTATTCGGCAATGCTGCGACCGTTACCCGTTGGCATTTCTGGGGCGTCGAACGCCATTGGCTGAATAGATGTAGGCGCATTTCGCTCTGCTTGAACGGCTGCACTCACTTCTGGTGTATCAACCTTGCTACCCAGTTCAATATCCACACCGGGGATCATGTTCAGCAGGTCAACAATGCCCTCAATCGCTCCGGCAATAACATCAAACCAAGCCGTGTCTTTGAATGCTGCAGTTAAGTCGTCCCACCAATAGATTGCAGCGGCTACACCACCAATTAGCAGTGCAATACCAGCCACTACCCACGTGATTGGGTTCGCCCATAAAGCGGCATTAAATAGCCAAGCGGCGGCGGTGCTTGCCATTGTGGTAATGCGTAGCAGTTTCATGATGCTGTTTAAGCCAGTCATGGTGACGGCCCAACCTGCAGACATCATTTGCCCAATCCCCATAGCCAGCGATAGTGTTGCGACTACCCCACCAAGGGATAAACCCGCAATAGCGACGTAACCTAGAATTTCAGCAAGCCAAGGAAATTCCTCAGTCCAGCCTACAACTATCATCAAACCGTTGGCCATTGAGCCAACAACCGCATTAATGGATGGAAGCACCGCACCAAAAACAGCAGCGCGAACAGCAAACCATACGGATTGCAATCGCTCCCACTGATCAGTCATAGCGCTGGCCATCTCTTCAGCTTTTGACATGCCTTGAACTTGGCCTAATGTCTCAATACTGCCAGCTAACCCCTGAGTATCAGCCATTAACAGCTTAATCATGGCGGTGGCTTCTTTTGTGCCGAACGCTTTATCAAGCTCTGCAGATTGAGCAACCGATAAAGTATCCCCGTACTTCCCTTTTAGCTCTTCAAGAATGTCGAGCATTGGAAGCATATTGCCATGACTATCCGTAAAACTGAGCCCAAGCTTATCTTGGGCTTTTGCTACGCCACCTAAGAAAGCACGGTATTTAGTACCCGCTTCACTGCCACTCATTGTTGACTGTAGAGTACCCAAAATTGCCATTTGCTCTTCCATGGCAATACCAGCCGCCGTTGCATTAGCGCCTACACTGGTAAACGCACTGCTCATTCCTGCGCCTGTAGTCTTGAACATCTCAACAGATTGAGCGGTCATACCAGCAACTTGCTTTGACCAAATCCCTGTTCCCATTTCATCAGCACTATTTTTAAATATGCCGTACATTGTCCCCATGTAATTGGTGATGGTAGCCGTGTCTGCTTTCGTTGCTGCCGCGAGAACGGCCGAGCTTTTGGTGATGTCAGAGAGTTCTGCACCGCTAATACCACCAAATGCCGATTTAATATCATAGGAAGCCCCGACAATATCTGTCGCTGACTTACCATATTGAACCGATGTCCAGAGCGCCGTTTTTGAAAGCTGGGCAAGATCTTCATCCAGTACACCCAGTGATTTCACCTCACCAAGTTTTCTGTCCATTTCAATCGCAGGCATCAACGCATTTTGAATAGCAAAGCCAGTAGCCACCAAACCCGCACCACCTGTCGCCATGTTCTGCATGCCTTGCTTACCTGCTTCCATGGAAGATTGCACTTCTTTGGTAATGCCTTGCAGTGGCTTGGTGATTTGATCAACCAGTGCCACGTGCATTAGTAGCTTTTCCATACTCATGCGTGATGCTTACCCGCTCTTGATTTCAACTAATTACTAAACAACCGGCTAATTGCGCTCATTACTGCTCGCTCGCTGCGTTCAAACTGGTTTTTATCCAGCCAGATAGCGCGACTTAAACTTTGTTCGTCGTCGGGTTCATTGGGGAGAAAATGACGACGCAGGGCAAAGGCTTGTTCAAGTGGGTTATCTTCAATCCGCTTTGCCCTGTCAGTTATTTTTTTAGTGAGATTTCAATGCCACCTTTAGAGGCGTTATTCACCGTTGCGAACAACTCAATGGTTAGACCGGGCACGCTATCAAGTAACTCGATCAGCGTATCTTTCTGCTCTGATTTAACAGTACGAGTCAAATACGTGTACGCAGGAGCCACTTTGTTATTTGGCATCATGTCATTGGTGTAGTTGTTCGCATCTTGCACCGTTGGTGTGAATTCGAAATCAGTAGCACCGATAGTCACTACTACCGGTTTTGATGTGAAAGCAGGTTTCGTCATTTTCATCTCTCTTAGTTTTGTGTGTGCTTAGCGTGTTCGTGCTTGGCACGCCATTGCAAATAATCTTCGGCTTGCTGTGCGCATTTACTCAGAGCCGCTTTTAATTTGGGTACATCTTCACTCGCGGTGATTAACGGGCTAGTGCCTTGAATTTCTGGTTTATGACAAGGAACAATCAGTCCTGCAGGGGGCAACTTGATCACGACTTGAGTTGCAACCAACTCAGTACGGTTCGCGCAACCTGTTAGCAACATCACTAGGCCAAGGCTTTTGATAACATTCATCATCGGCCAATTGACGTCGAAGCATTTCAATGTCTTCATTGAGCTTTCCCTCTATAGTGCTGTGCAGCCTTGTTCTATCTACCAGTAACTGGTTTGCATCACTGTTTTCTTGGGTGAGCGTGTCAATGCTGGCTTGGCTAACTTGATTCGTTGATAAGGCATTATCTAAACGAGCCCTTAAAGCGGCCTGCTCTGACTTACTTGCTTTCAACATTAACCACATCGACATCATGGCAACCCCCACTACAGCAACAACTAGCCACTTAACCCATTTGATGCTTTTGAATGGAAAGGCAGCGATCATGCTCTTTATCCCTACGGTCAATTAAACCTTTCAACTTCACACCACCGCCATACACCCACCTTGGCAACTCATGACAGGCTTTTGTAAAGTCACCCTGTTTGATGAAGCGATAAATCTGCGTTTCGCTACCATCACGATTTCGCATAAATCGAGTACAGCCAGTGTTAAAACTAAAAGAAGTGAATGCATCGAACTGACCTTGTGACATCTGTTTGCCTGAATCTGCCTCTGCACGACTGATACATTGCTCAGCTTGCTGCAAGTTCTTCACCCAGTCGGTTGCAATTTGCTCTAACGACACGACTTGGTCTTTCACATCGTGCGTGTTGCCAATGCCATTCGTCGCCAGTCCTGCAGGGCATGTGTACGGGTCTTGTCTGCACCCCTCGGCATTACCGATAATGTCCAAACCAATAGGGCTCGTTCTTAGCTCCCCAACTTGTGTGCCTGCAATGGTCACGGTGCCCGTTGGGAGTTCTGAACTGTTCAGTGTCACACCACCTGTAACCAAACCGATCACAGCAGCGACAGAACAAATAATTCGTTTAGTCACTTTCACTGAGTGCCACTCCTTTTTTGTTAGCGATACGTTGCATCGCTCGCTTATGCCAGTAATTCAATCCTAGAGCTGCCAGACCAATGACAAGCGATAAGACGAAATACCATTGTTCAAATGTCAGCTTGCTGAAGGTCATACCCGCCAAGGATACGATATAAGCAATTCCGCTGGTTATTCTGTCGTACCAATCTTTCATTCCGTTACTCCCGCTCTGCTTGGCAAAATGCACAGTAATGACACCCTGCTATAACCACTCGACGCGCTTCTGGGATTTCATCGCCACACTCGTAGCATTCTTTCGCACTTTCTTGCTGGCTTGTTTGCACTGACCGTTTACGTTGACTTGCAATCGCCATTTCGGTGAATTTGGCTTCATTACTACTGGCATGGTCGATAAAATCTGGCATTCGTACTCTCTCTGATTAGGCTTAAACTAGACCGCGTGTGTCATCTTTGCTTAGATATGAAATACCATTGATACGGACAAAGAGTGGGCTCGTTACAAACCCTTTCAGTTTGCGCTTGGTCTTATCGCTGCTATTAGGATCAACGCTGAGTAAATCTGAAATCTGCAATTTCACGCCGAACAACTCAACTTTGTCTTCATCGTCACCTGTATTTGCATAAAACATGCAATCATGTGGTTTGATGCCACGCCAACTGCCTGCTTCACGTGCCTTTTGTTGTAGCTTTCGGAAGTTGTTCAAATCCAACTCGTATTCCACATCACAGCCAACCGCACCGTGAGTAAAACCTGTTGGGATCCCACGCTCTTTATCAACAGCTGATTCATCATTGATAGTTGCAGTTGCTGATTCCACATGAACCAAAACACCCAACATATTTACGTCGAAGCTTCGACCTGTATAACGAGAATGCATGAATTACTCTCCTAATCGCTGGTTGAGCATAATGCCGATGGTGATTTTTACTGGGCATTCATAAGGCGTAACAGCGAGCAGAATTTCCACTTCTTCACTGTTAATCCAAGTGATGGTGATATCTTCATCTTGTGGTGGTTTGATTTCACCGGGGAACTCGTAATCACCAATTTTCGTTACCACCGCCATTTCGCGCAGGTCTTGGGTGAAGTAGAGTTTTGCACTTGCTTCACTGCCCGGCGTTGAATTAAATTCACGATCTGCGATTCGAGCAATCGCACGGACACGGACTTTACGCGCCGCTTTCATCGCCACACGGATATGACGAATGTCTTGATAATCGCCACCCGGCACGTCTAGAGTTCGCCCTGTTGTCCAGTATTGGCCCGGATAATCTGGGTACCACATCGGAACTGCAATTCGAGCGGCTTCCAGTGCTTTAAGGGTCGCCAACTCCAAAGGTTTGCCGTCTTTATCCGTTGCCAATGCCATGCTACCCAGTACGCTGCCTGTTTTTACTCGTGCAGGGGAATCTGCGATAGACACTTCTTGGTTTGCCAAACGGCCAGCGTAAATACCTACTGTTGAGTTTTCTTTGTGAACTTGAGGAACGACAGTGATGTACTCACTTGCGATATCAGTCGGCACACCGACTGTCGCCGCTAACCACTGCGCCCATGTTTCCCCATCGACGGCATCATTATTGATGCCAGGCAAAGTGCAGATCATGAACACTTCACGACCTAACTTGGCTTTCAGTTCAGTGCGAAAAGCAACCGCTTCTTCAAGAACCGTCTTACCTGTCTCAGGTTTATCTAGTACCACGGCTTCAAAGCTCGATGTTTCATTGGCTTTAAACACGGCGGCTTGCCAGCTGTCTGCGGCGTCTAAGACGATCACACCTGCAGTCCAGTTCTGCTTCCCGTTTAACTGGGCCGCTTTTAGCGTAAGCATATGTACTGGGTCGATGTTATCGAACGTGCTGTCTGCAAAGTCCGTGGTGTTATCCACCATGATGAGGTTGCGCTCTGTTCCTGCGACGGTGCCGTACACAACAAACAGAAAGTGGAATTCAACGCCCGGAATCGGTCCGCGCATCATGTTCAGAATATTAATAATGACGGTAGGCCATGCCATGTGTCTTAGCTCCTATTTCGATTCAACTATTTCGGTTAAGTTCGCGCTTGATAATCATTGCAGCCCGTTTAGGGCTAATGCCTATCAATCGGCGTTCTGGGCGATCTACTTCCCACTTACGTGATGGAGTTTTGTTTTCCAGATCACTAATCAGTTTTGCGGCTTCGGCTACGGTCATATTCTGAGTAATGAATTTGAGCGTTGGCTTTTTGCCTCTCTTCTGCTTGCCTTGGGGCGAAAGTCTGTAACCTAAATCGCGTAGCTCTTTCGCCTGCTCTCTCGTTGCAGGGTCGGTTTTCTTTGGCTCTTTCGCTTCCTTGGCTTGCTTGAACCGCTGCTGCAAACCGCTTTTCTCTGCTTCACCGGTATGGTGAGCCAGTGCCACCGTTCCTCGTCTTGAGGGCCAACCCACAACCAAAACCCGGTTATTATCTTTTTGAAAATGCTTTAGCTTCTTGGTGAAGCCTCTAAGCATCTTTCGCCTGCCTTTTTTGCGCTTTGACCACGGTTTACCGTCTGGGTCACGCTGTGCTCGAATGTTCTTTTTGGTTGTCTTAGTAATGTATTTACCCAGCTCTTTTAGCACTCTGGCTCTGGCTTTTTTATCAAGTTTTAGCAGCTCGAATTGCTCTTTCACTCGCAGGTAACTGCGCTTGTCAGCTTTAATTTCAAACATTGCGAATAACTACATTTGATAGCCTTTCCGCCTGCCAAATCTCGTATTCTTCAATCTTCCAGCGCTGACCACTCCAATGGATAGGCCCGTCTGGGTCAGCAATCACTTTGACTGGTTCTTCAAACATCACTGAGATCAGCACTTCGGCGTTTTTCTCATCTTCCAGCACGACATCTACGTCTGGGTCGTCTAAGTCTTCAATGCGGAAACGGTCGGAATCGTTATCCATCAACCAAGCCCCAACATTCGCAAACAACACTGCAGGGTCGTATTCCTTGAAGGGGAACTTATCGAAGTAGAAGTCAGCCACATAACGCTGATAAAGCAGGTCGAAACCATGGCCCATGTGTTTGGTTTCTAGTTTCAGTTCAACCTTGCCCATTTCACATTCCATGCGCTTGGCTATCTTGTCGCCCACGACACTGGTTAAAAATGCGTTTAGGTCACGCAGCTTGTAACCTGCTTGATACTGCGTACTCATAACCGTTCCTTTCACAACAAAGCAGCCGATGAGCGAGAAACCCCCAACATATTTCGAATAATGCGCTGACTTTCTGCCATTAAGTCATCTCGTGTATCTGTTGATCTATCAGCGAGGTGGTCACCTTGATCTTTGGTATGAACCGTCGCAATATCAGGAAGTAGGTCCGCTTTAGCTCTCGAATTAACCGCGGATTCATATTGAATCACTAAGCGGTTTTTCCCATTCACAATGGGCGTGACTGGCACATCAGCGGCGTTTTCGTAACCTTGCTCTTGATACTCAGCTTTTAGTTGAGCAAGAGAACGGTTCACTTCAGCCATGGCATTCACTAAAGCAATGGTGATGCGATCAGGATCTTGCGCTGCTGGTATTCCCCTACGCTTTTCAAAATCGCCTACGTTTAAGTTGGGCCAGAAACCATCATTAGTGATTTCAGTATCTTGATAACGCGCATCTGAAGAACCCGTAAACATACTTAATCCCTTTTAAATAGGTGCGCCTCTAGCCACTGAGTCGACGGAATAAACAGGGTGATAAATCACTTGTTCTTCCTCGTCAGCCGAGGCGCGACGGCTTAGGAGCTGTTCTAAACTAGAGGTTGTCGCCACTCTCTAACGCTCGGATACGTTGCTCGATTTTATCAATCATCGTTTTTACGCCGATGGCTGGGTGTTCGTCTTGAGCTTTAAGTAAAAAGTTTTTGGCTTTCTCTAACGTTTCCGTATCACCCACGGAGCCTGCATGAACATCACCTTTTTCATTCCGAAGCAGGTAAAGGCCTGCGAACTTGAACCACTTAGCGCTGAGTTTTTCCGTGATTGCCCACTTAGGTTTTTCGCCGTTTTCATCCGGGGTTAAATTGGCAAACACATGATTGAAGTACGGCTCAATTGAATGACCATATGACGCCATACGCTCAGACCATTTCAACACTTCATCGGCACAGAAAGTGGCAAAGTCTCGCTTGAATCGCTCGGGAGTATCTAACCCACGTTCGATAGCAATGTCACACCACTCAATCGCAGTTTCTAGATCTTCGATATCGAAGAGCCAAATTACCATTTGAGTAAATAACGGGTTATCGAACTGCTCATCACCGGCTAAGTACTCCTCAATCGCTTGACGGTATTTAGGAACCAAAACTTCACGTTTGTGGTTAACCTTCTCATCCGTTCGATTGAAGGTTTTAAGCACCTTCAAATCACTTTCGAGTTCAGATAGAAGCAGGTGCAAACTGTTTGGGTTAGCGACAAACTGTTTCTCAGGTGACGATTTCTTTTGCTGTTTTGCCAATGCTTCTTGGCGTAACTTAGCTAATGGACTTGCCATGATTCACCCTTACGCTGGTACTGGTTCAACAACAGTGACGTCTTCGATAGCTGCAAACTTGTTGTAGTTGCCCACGGCATAACCTTCTTGGCGAAGATATGACGTTTCGAAGCGTTTACGATCTTCTTCGTTACGAGACTTACGCCACTGCGTACCCTTTTGAGTCAGGATCTGCAGGTTGGTTAAGTTTGTCACCCAAATCATATTTGGTGGGAAAAATGGCGGTGTATACACCGTTTTACCTGCAACGGTCTTCGCTAAGCTTTGAGCTGCTTTATGCTCAGTCGGTACTTCCGCTGATTCCAATAAACGATGCTGCTCTGCGGCCACTAAGTTGCGACCAATCAGAACCACCAAGTCAGGGTCGCCTTGATGCACTTCATGGATAGTGGTGTTGGTTAGATCGTTAACCAGTGAATCTAGGTTTTTATACGCCCCGTCGGTTGCACCAGTAGAATCAAGCTTGGCAGCAGGAAGAACTTGAGCTGGCGCCTTTTCTTTCGCAAGCTGCAACCAACCCTTATTAACGTCTTGTCCCATTGGGTTTGCTACTGGGTCCGTGTTTTCACCTGCTATGGAGGTACCATGGAAACCAATTCGCAGCTTATCTAAAGCAAAATTCCGCGTGATGGCGTTGTTCATCAGCTTCATCCACTGACCTTTGCCACCCGAATTCGCCCAGATTGTCATGGTAATCCAGTTGATATGAGCGCCAGAGTCCGTTTCAGTTAGCTCGTAGGTATTACCGCTTTGGTCAAGCGAGCCCATGAAACGACCGTCTTTAACTCGACCTGTCAGCAAACCACTGTCGCCCACATCGATCACTTGACCTTTAATCTGGTCAACCGAAATATTGGAAATACGGTTTAAGAAAGAGTCTGATTCAACAATGGCTTGGCGAAGCTTCGTTTCCATCACTGGCGTGATGTTGAATTGCTTAGACGCATCTACCACGCCACCCGCTTTTGCTACGGCTTGGCAATATTCATCTAAAAATTTTGTCGATACTGCATTGAGCATTTACACGACCTCCACAGTTGATTCGCCGCCGTTGCCTTCTTCACCTGGCTTTTGACCCGGTACTTCTTGCTTAAGCTTTGCGAACTGGGTTTCAAGGTTTTGTACTTGCTCGGCTACAGGAGCAAGTTGTTTCTCTAATTCACTAGAGAACTGCTCTAAAGAGAACGTTTGAACCTCACCTTCTGGTTTAGCTTCGGGTTCGTTAGGTGTTTGCGCTTGCAGGTTAAACTCTTGCTTGAGTTCATCCTTTAGTTCACCTTTCATGATGCCGAACTGCTCTTTCAGTGCAGTTTTAAGTTGTTCTTCGGTCACTTTTTCTTCCTCTGGTTCAGGATCAGGTTTTTGCTCTGGTTGTTCATCACCAGAATTGAAAAAGGCATTACACAAGGCAAAGAATCGGTCTGTTTTTGAGTAACACTCATCAAGGCTGATTTCTTCCAGTTGGCTGCAACTCAGCTCTGTGGTTTGACCTTCTTGTCGTGAAAACTGAAGTAATGAAACACCAGACGACGCAGGGGAATCGGTCACGGCTAACCCCATCAGGTAGCACTTTCCTTGCCCTTTATAGTCTGGATTGGGTTCTATGGAGGTAAACAGCTTCTGCCCAAGCTTATTGGCTTCAAGTAAATATTGATTAGGTTCAAGTTTGGCAAACAAGCGCATTTTCCCATCCACTTCTTCAGCTTTAACGGCAAGCACTTTGCCCCAGTTACTTCCGTAACCAGCAAAGCGTTTGTGTTCAGGCCAAATCAAAGCGGTGTATTCACTCAGGGCATAATTTTCTGCAATCTGCATGAGCCATTCTCGGGTGATCTTACGACCATCAACCGTCGGCCCTTCTGTTGCTACAATTTTCCAATCACTGGTTTTTGCCATTTGAGTTTTTACCTAGTATTAATTTGTCAGTTAGGTGTTTCAGACCTTCACAATACGCCTTTGATTTGCCCGTTTCAGCCACTTCAATTCCGACCAATTCGGATACAGGACGTATCCGAACCCATCCGAATTTTGCTATGCAATTTAGGCGGTTACCTCGGCGTATGATTGGTTCATGGCATATTCTCCTGAAACACGACACGCGGCCCGTTCCCTTTATTTAAAGGCTTGGACGCCCAATGAAATCGCTTCCGAACTAGGTTTGAACAGCACCAGGATCATTTATCACTGGGCTGACAAATTTGGATGGCGTGATATGTTGCGCGAGCAAACGATTGATGAATCGATAGCGCGTAGAATTGAAACCCTGCTTGAGCTGGAAAACCCGACCAAAGGCCAGCTCGATATGCTTGATAGGCTCATCAAGCACCACGTACAACTTAAAAAATTCCATGCTCAAGCTCAGCCAGTTGGAGAGAAACACTCAACTAACGAAACTGAACCTGTAGCTAAAACGAACGGTAAAAGCTCGCGTTCTAATAAGTCTGACGACAAGCAGAAAAAGAAGAGCAAAAAGAAGAACAACATTGCAGAGCTGACCAAAGAGAACTTCGCGACCTGGCATGAATCGCTCTTCGAATATCAGCACACGATGCGTAACAACCTGCACCAACGTACTCGTAATATTCTTAAGTCCCGCCAGATTGGCGCCACCTACTATTTCAGTGGTGAAGCGTTAGAAGATGCGATTTTGACCGGCGATAACCAGATATTCTTATCTGCGTCTCGCGCCCAGGCAGAAGTATTCAGAAGCTACATTATTGCGATTGGTGAAGAGTTCTTAGGTGTTGAATTGACGGGCAACCCGATCATTCTCTCTAACGGTGCCGAGCTACGCTTTCTATCGACCAACTCAAAAACCGCACAAAGTTATCATGGCCATGTTTATGTGGATGAGTATTTCTGGATCCCGAAATTCGATGAGCTCAACAAACTCGCCTCAGCCATGGCCACCCATAAGAACTGGCGCAAAACCTACTTCTCGACCCCTTCCGCCAAAACGCACACGGCTTATACATTTTGGACCGGTGACCAATGGCGCAGAGGTCGTGATTCTCGCGCTAACATCGAGTTCCCGACCTTCAATGAATATCGAGACGGTGGCAGGCTCTGCCCAGACAAACAGTGGCGTTACGTTGTTACGATTGAAGATGCAGCTGCAGGCGGTTGTGAACTGTTCGACATAGATGAACTGCGCGATGAATACAGCAAAGACGATTTCGATAATCTGTTTATGTGCATTTTCGTTGATGGCGCCAGCTCCGTCTTCAAGTTTTCAGCGCTCGAAAAAGCCATGGTGGATATTAGCCGGTGGCAAGACTTTAAGCCCAGTGACAAAGACCCCTTCGATCGCCGTGAAGTGTGGTTAGGTTACGACCCAAGCCGAACTCGAGACAATGCTTGCTTGGTTGTAGTTGCACCACCGATTGTTGCTGTTGAAAAGTTCAGAGTACTTGAAAAGCACTACTGGCGAGGATTGAACTTTCAGTATCAGGCGCAGCAGGTCTCAAAGGTATTTGAACGATATAACGTGAGCTATTTGGGTATTGATACAACGGGCATTGGCGCGGGTGTCTATGACCTGATTAACAAGAAACACCCACGTGAAACCGTGGCCATTCAATACAGCAATGAGAGTAAGAACCGGTTGGTGATGAAGATGATTGATGTGGTCGAAGCCAACCGCATTCAATTTGATGCTGAACACAAAGACATCGCCATGGCATTCATGGCCATCAAGCGAGCGACCACCAATAGCGGTAACAGCATGACCTTCAAAGCAGAGCGCAGCGAATTAACCGGACATGCCGATGCATTTTGGGCGATTTCTCATGCCTGCATTAATGAGCCGCTCGATCATTCTGAAAAACGAAAATCAACATGGCAGATGTAAATCAATGACTGAACAGACAACAGAAATAATCACGAAAGAATCCGCTAATGATGAAAGCTTGATGTTTAGCTTTGGTGAGCCGGAAATCATGGATCGTGATTTCACCAACTACGATTACAACGAGCTTTACTACAACGAAGACGGTAACTACTGGGAACCACCTTTGGATAGAGTTGGGTTAAACAAACTCACTAGAGCCAACGCTTATCATGGTTCTATCTTAATGGCTCGCCGCAATATGATCTCAGGTCGTTACACCCAAGGCGGAATGCAGAAGCAACAAATGCAATCAGCAGTGCATGACTTCTTAGAGTTCGGTGACACGGCCCTGCTTAAGCTGCGTAACTACTTTGGTAAAGTCATTGGGCTATGGCCTATTCCTACGATGTATTTACGCAAACGTAAGAACGGTGACTTTGCTTTCCTAGAGCGTGATGACAAGCAGAAGAGTTACAAGAAAGAAGACATCATATTCATCAAACAATATGACCCAGTCCAGCAAGTTTACGGTGGACCAGATTACCTTGGTTGTGTTCAATCAGCGTTACTGAGTCAAGACTCAACCACGTTCCGCCGTCGTTACTATAAGAACGGTTTGCACATGGGCTTTATCTTCTACGCGACCGACCCTAACTTAAGTAAAGAAGATGAAGACGACCTAAAGCAGAAGATGGCTTCAAGCCGTGGCGTGGGTAACTTCCGCTCAATGTTCATCAACATTCCAAACGGCAATGAGAAAGGAATTCAACTCATACCCGTTGGCGACATAGCGACCAAGGATGAGTATGAGAAAATTAAGAACGTCACTGCACAAGAGGTGATTACCGGCCATCGCTTCCCTGTTGAACTGGCTGCAATCATACCAAATGGTGGTACGCGTGGTGACCCTATTAAATTTGATTACGTTTACTGCAAAAATGAAGTAATACCCGCTTGTGAAATGTTCATGGACGCCGTGAACCGAGACCCAGAAGTACCCAAGCATCTCCATTTAACCTTCAATTTGAACAATGTTGCGGCCTAAGTAGCGTGACATTTTTTGCAATTTTGTTTTTCTCTGTCATTTACGTTCAGCCCTTGTGCCATAAGGGCTGAACAACACCGAAAATGATCGTCACAAAATACACACGATCATTAAAAAACTAACCTAAAACACAAAAACCATTATATTTCAATCAGTTAGTCAAACCAATCAGATCAACACTGATCGTCAGAATTTCAATTCCTTGCAATTTTTTGCACTCTTCGCAATTTTATTAGGCGCTCTGTAAGCCATTTTAAGCACTGTTAACTTACTGCAAGCACCGTTATTCCTAAAGGGCTAGCGGCTTATTAGCATTCCATCACGGCAGCAGAATTTCACTGAAATAGAATTGCAAAAAAAAGTGTTCAAAAACGTCGCAGGCGGGTAGGAGGAGTGCGTTTTCCGTGGGTTAGGCGTGCTTGCGGTGAGTATATTGACCGAGCAACCAACTAACAGTTACTATATGCAGGTTGTGTGCTTAGGCTAGCGGGCAGCGGCGCAGTGTCGAAAGCTGCACAAGTGACTTTTGACCCATCCATCATCCTTTTGTTAATGATTGTTTTTTTCATCAAAAACATGTTGCTAATGGCATCGGAACCAAGCCGTACTCTTGGTAAGGGGGGTAGGATTATGAATAAAGTAGTAAAACGAGCAAGAACATTACTAGCTTCAGTAGCTGAAACAATTGGCGGGCTGGGGATTAGTCACTTGGCCACAGACGGGCTGCTAGCCTAAGCGCATAAATACAAAAAACCGCCTTACTTGGCGGTTTTTTCGTTTAAAGAATCTAATTTAAACAAGCTTGAAGATTGATGGCTCTTCGGGGACCAGGTAAATGTGTCCAATCAGCCTTACCAAACTGGGCAATACTATTTTGAATAGTAGATAAAACATGGGGATTTACGAGCCTATGTTGATACATCGTTCTAATTGCCCAGCAATCAGCATTTTGTTCATTTTGCATACTAGGACCACTGACTGTATGTCCTAGAGCATGGTGCGCACATTCATGATATCTGAAGAACGTTCTAGTTGGACCTGGCATCGATTGCAAGACGTTAGGGTTATACAATATGATCGGCATTCCCATATTATTGTTAGTCGCAATTGCCACATCATTTATATTGTAATTGTAAAACTCCCCTACTTGCTGCCCCTGAAAGTTGAAACATTGTGCCCATAAGTTAGTACTTATGAACAAACCTAAAATGAATAGATACCTCATAATTTTCACTCCTAGCTATGACCCATAAAGCATAGGAGAATACTCTAATTAATGCATATGTAATATTGACAAATCTAAGCTTTTGGTTGGGGAGTTTAGTTTGTAAAAATGATTACTGACTGTATAAAAACACATCGAAATTTAGTACCATAAACTTATCATTTAGATAGGTTTATGGTGTTATATGAGAGTAGTTTGCCCCGAGTGTGGCGAGAAAGCCCGCATACAAAAATCAAACCGTATTTCAGCGGGTTATAGCGACTTATATTGTAGTTGTAGTGACCCCGAATGTGGCCACTCTTTCGTAATGAACCTAACCTTCAGCCATACTCTTAGCCCTTCGGCTAAAACGACATCTCAGTTAGCTTTTGAAATGGTTAAAGCCCTGGCACCTGATCAACGCCAAGAACTTAAGCAGCAGCTTTTAGTTCTTTAAAATCTTCATTTCTTGTTAACTTGTCTTCCTCTAACACGTGCTTAAGAGAGATAACCGTAAGTCCATCAAAAAAGAGTAATGCGCACAGGGGTAAGTACAACAAAGCTGCGATTGGAAATTCAAAAACGGCTTGATGATCCAAAGTCACCCACAACGACATCGACAACGCGATTAGGAACATAACCCCCAAAAAGAGTAACAGTGAAATTCCAATTTCTACATACATCCAAACCCTATGCAAAGTACCAACAGAAGGTTTCAGTTCACCATTATCGATTTTGAGTACTTTGGCAGATCTTTGAAAATGCTCTAACCGAATACCACTTTTCTTCTGGCTATATATATAAAGCAACCTATCACGAATCTCACGAGGTGCCCTTATTCCAGTTGCCTCAACGATATAAAGTTCAGATAACTCGTTTTTAAGGATCTCTTTATTATCGTTATCAACCCAATCACAGTTGATTGCGTTTTCCAACTTTTTAAATCTACTGGCTTTTAGATCATTAACCGTGTGAAGGATATCTTTATGATTCATAAGCAAAGTAACTACGAGGACCACAAATAGTATCCAGACTGGGGTTTCACCGCCAATGAAACCAATAATCGCCTTATCCAAACCGTTTACCCCTATGCAATGAATTGAGTCATTGAATCATAACTCAAATCTATTACTACCTACACCGTCAGCCATCTCAATTAGCTGCTTCATTGCAGTTAACTTTTCAGGCTCCAATTCTTCTCTTTGGTCCGCAACCAATAAACTCATCAAATAAATACCTACATCAGCTCTGCTTTCACCTTCAGTGCTGAGTGCTACAGCATCTATAATGAACTCCATCGCTTGTAAAAATATGTCCTGTTGTTTTAATGACATAGCTCTACTCCAAACCAAAAGACTGTACGAATATACAGTACTTTTAGAAATATTAATACAGTGTTTTTATGAAGCGAGATTCACCCCTCATTCTGAGAGCTAATCTGAGCCTTAAATCAACGGCCACTCGTCGGTTTCAGGAAAGAATGACAAATTAGGCTGTTCATACTCATAGTCGTCATCTTCTCCGGTAAGAGGTTCAGGCTGTTTTAGCTCGAAATCATCTAACCAGCTTAAATCTGGCTTGGGTTGGTACTCTTCAACCAGCTGGGCTGGGCGAACCGTGCCGCATGGTAGGTACTCCGCAGGGCGGATTCTTATACTCGTTTCATCATCTATTCGAATTGAACTGCCTTCTTGCAGCGCGATTAATGCTGAATCATCAATATTTGGCGGTAAATCACCACCTACTGAGTAAGGTTCTAATAATCGCTTAAGCTGATCGCTGACCTGTACTTTCTGCGGTAGCGTACAGTTATTGACAGAACTCCGAGAGGAATCAGAGATTCCAGAAAGAGCAAGATCAAAAGCCCCCGCTTCAGCGTCATCGCTATTTTCAGTTTTTGTTACTATCTGCCAGGTCTTAAGACGAGTCTTAACCAACTCACCTGCAGCAACAAACCCTTCTATCTTGCGAACGTCTTCGCCATGCGGAGAGGCAAACGGCAGCACTTCATAAGAGTTCGTGATCAGCAAATCCTCACGCTTAACAAACGGGCCTCCCTGCCCCATGATGTAGCCTTGCCAGTTACCATGGTCGGCCGCTTTCATTGTTCCTGCGACATTCACTTGGTCTGTATCAGCTCTCACCTCATAGTTCTCAGCAATCACAGCTACTAACTCTGCATTCGTCATGACATGAACTGGTTTAAACGGACCAACTAAACGGTACATCGACATGAGGTAAATAGAAGCCAACTCTTCACGTTCTTGCTTGAAAACGTATTCCATAAAGGCTTTCTTGTTTTGGCTAGCTAGGCGGCGCAGTTCACGGTAAGTGGTAACCGGCGCCCCACCAAAGAATTGAAATTGACGAACACCCCAACGGCTCTTCCATGCGTTGACGTTTTTGGCCATAGCTTGCACAGATTGCCCGGTCTCTTTCGAAACCTCTTCACCCATGGCATAGCCATCAATATTTTTTGAAATGTACTTAGCGATGTAGCCTGTCGCTGTGCCTTTTTCTGGGTCGATGTACCCAAAGTCACAACGAGGCTGATAATTGAATGGGCCTTGAATAGATTGCTTCTTCGCTGCTCGCTTTTCGTTGCGATCGAAGAACGGGTAAAGCTCTTCTTTGTCTTCATCAACCGCATAGCGAATGAATACGTCACGTACCTTGGCCACATGCTCAGGCTTAACCCAAATCAGCAAATGCCAGTGCGGAGTACCATCATGATGTGGCTCAGCAACGCGAATACCAAACCAACGAATTTCATCACGACCTAATTTGGCACGAATGCGCTGCCAAACCTTATTCAAATAGGTTTGTGCTTCACGTGGGCTCGCGCCGTTCCAGTGTGGAATGAAGCCGCCTTTCTTATAACTATTATGATATTTCGATGGTGTTGTTAGCGTTAAGAACAAACCTTGTAGGCCAAGCTCGTTGCCAATATCTTCACAGCCACGACAACGAACCATTAACTCATGACGACGAATTGCAGGGTTCGACATGCTTTTCAAGACCATGTCTTCCATTTCAACTTCTTCGCCAGTGGTTTCTTCTTGAAGTAAGTGGCCTTGAATAAAGTCCCAGCTCTTCTTTTGCTGAACTTGATGCTCTTGAATGCAATCCCATGATGCATAAGGTGACGCCTTTGCCGACACTTGCCCCATAGCAATGGCTAAGTGTTCACGCATAATCTTGCGGATGCGCTTTAAGCGTCTAAACCACCACTTTTCACAGCTCAGCTTAGAGATAAACGACATGATATTTTCAGGCGTTATCTTCTTGTCATCACTTGGTGTTTTTACTCCAAAGCTACGCACCAAAGAAACACACTGTTTGTACACCATTAATGCTGCGATGTTCTCACCGTTCTCGGTTTCACATTCAATGGTCTGAGTCAGTGCCGTTTGATAGCGAATCAAGATAGACACAATTTTAAATGCCATCTCTCGAAGTTCATCTTCTACTAGCTCGGCAATGACTTTGCTTCTAACAGGTTTACGGTTTTTCTCGGCTTGCTCAAAATCGAAACAGGCTTGCTGGTTCGCTTGCTCAAAGTTGTTTTGCTGAGGCTTGCTATCATCGTCGACAGCATCACTCAGCAAAGCAACCTTAGAAGTAGTAGGAAGTTGTTTGTATTGCTCTAGCACCAACAAAACACGCCTATGCGCGGGCACCATTTTTTCACGAATGAAAGTGTTTGCGGCAAAGCGGCCTTGCTTCTTAAAAATCGAAACATAGCGATTTGCGAAGTACTTAGTTAGATAGTGAGGAAGATCGGCAAAATGCTCGGACAACCATTCTCGATCTGCGGGGTTAACTTCATATAATTTGCGCTCAACAACAGAAAGGTTTTCAGGTTCACGCTCGAGCATCGATCGTGAAGACAAAACGATGTCATTAGGGATTGGAGCAACAGTCTGATCACCGCCAACCCATTCAAGGAAGGCTTCGTGTGATCGCTCTTGTTGCTGTTCATTAAATTCAATGCTGCTGATATCAACATCTTGATACCACGAAATAAGGCGCTCACCAGAAGTTTGAACCTTCTGTCGCGAGCGCCTATTTTTCTTGGATGCGTAGGTCGGTACCATCAACACTCATCCAAAAAGTCTGCGGGGTTGCGTGTGATTTTCAATTGAACCTGGGTAGACTCATCACCAGATAGCAAAGTACCCAATAACACTTCATTATCTGGGTGATCACCTTGGAGCAATTCTACTAATAGGGTTTCAATATAATCAGGTGCTTCAGCCGCAACTTTCTGTGCTTCGCTCATAACGCTGCTAGCTCCTGTGTGTCCATAATCATATGACCACCCGTATGGTTGCCTTTGATAATCACGCCATTCAAAACGTGTTGGCAGTTGAACAGCTCGCAAGCCGTTTCAATCGCAGGCTCTGCCGATTCAAACTCACCTAACAGAACGTTCTTCACTTCGTTGGTTTCATCGTGGCGAACGACACCGCCACCGTTATTAAGTGCAACAGCTACATAACTCAGCATTACCCCGCCTCCACAGTTGGGTAGCCGTGTTCATCGGCCATATCGCGCCACCACATTTGCATTTGAGTAGTTTGAGACGTGGATTTATTACAAGCCGACACAAAGAACAGCGCACGAACGGCACCTAAAGCTTGATTTGCGATATCTCGGTCAGAAGCCGTGTTGTAAACCACAATCCAAAAAGCCCACCAAGCGGTAATGAAATCTTCTAAACAGAGTCCCTGTTCAGTACCGTTCACGTTCACAAGTAATGCTCGAGTAGAGTCCAAGCTCAGCACATCGCCTTGGCTAGTTTCTGTAATATTGAAAACACGCATGAACTGTTCAATCTTGCGAGTAGTAAACCCTTCTGAACGCAACGCGTGGTTCAAGTCTTTCTGATAAACAGAGATAGTGCTCATGCTGCCTCCTCCCCTAACTTTTTAAGTAGAGTCGTTGCCTCTGTAGCAAAATAGCGTGAGTCTTGAATCTGTCTTTCTAGATCAGCGGTTGTGAGCCCTGCCTCTCGAACCACATCAATGCCCGCTTCCATGCAGTCGGCAGCTTCCACTAAACGATCTCGTAAATGCCCCATCAAAATCACACTGTTTAAGTGAGATGAATTTGAAAGAGAAAGAACACATACCTCTTTGCTTAAACCAAACTTACCGCCCTGCAGTACATGCGTAATTTCATGAACCAGGGACGCTCCCGTTTTATTTCCTTCATTATCAATTTCGTGCTGTATCAACACATCGTTTGCTTGATAGTTACGATCATTGACTCGAATTTCAGCCGTTTTACGGCCTAAACGAACCTCGTTAAAGAACTCTGATTGGGTTTTTACTTCATGTAATTTCATGCTCATGCCCCCACTGCAGATGAACAGAACTGCTCGAATTGATATAACGCTTCATCATCAAAATGGCCTAAGTCACGGAGGCCAAGCATTTCAAGAAACAGGTGGCGGTTGCTCATATCTAAGTTCGCCCAATGATGAAGTTGTGAAACTTGTTCAATCGAACCGTTGCGGTACCAGCTTGGGAATGAATAGCCAAAGAACACACGAGCTCGATCGCTTTCCATTGCTTTTTTGATATCGGCTAAGACTTCTTCTTGAGGGCGATGGGTAGCGATAGGCTCTTGCTTCTTCGCGATAGCATCGAGGTGAATCAAAACTTGGTGTTGCTGCTCTTGATTGCTTGAATTAAAACGCTCAGCGATTTGGTTAAAAGACTGACTAAATAGGTGCTCTTCAATATTACTCATCATCAATTCCTCAAATTTTGGATATAAAAAACCCTCCCTCTTTAAATCAAAGAGGGATAAAGGGTGTAGGCATAACGCCTAGTGGCTAGGTTTGCTTGGGTGTCACTAAGTTATGACCAGCGCGAAAGTACATCCTGTGCGTTGGCATCAATTCGGTTAATTTCACGTGAAATGCGCATTTGTTCAGCGCGGCAATTGCTCTTAGAAAACTGAGCCTGTAACTCTTCACGCTTTGAGCGAAGTGGCTTTAATTGTCGCTCGCCAAGTTCTCTTCGCGTGCGCTGTAATGCAGAAAGGCCACGTTCTTTTTGCTCACGGTTCAGAGACCAACAAGGCAAATCAGGGCATGGGTTTTCTAGCGGTGGGACACCTAGGTTTGAATGTTCGACTGTTGCAACTGACATACTATTTTCCTCTAACTTAAGCCGGGGATTGGTGCACCGTTGGCGATAAAGTCGATTCCCATACTCAAGAACGGGGTTACGCCAGTTGTGCGGTTTTCTACATCCGCGATAAGCTGCACTAAGTTACTGATACCGCTTTGAGCTTTACGAATGATCTTTTGCTTATGCGAACGGGTTAATCGGTCGTTCCCTGCATGCTCTAAAGCCATGCGAGATAAATCACCAGAATGCATTGCGTTTTCTAATGCGCGTTTAATGAAAGTTTCTTCGCTCGCATCATTGGGAATTTGTGCGGTCACCACACCGAGGCCAAGCAAAAGGCTATTAAGAATGGTGAAGTTGCCACTCGCCTTGGTGATCATTACAAGTTCTACGTTGGTAAGTATGTGCGGCTGCTCTGGGTTGAGCTTGTTACGTAGCATAGTGGCATTCATATCCACGGCCTTTGCTAACTTGGTCATGTTCTCCGAGTTCGCAAATGCACAACACGCTTCGTTAAATGCCTTTTGTTTAGAGCCACGGAATTCGCACATTGAGTCAATTTCGTTCATAACCAATACTCAATTGAAGATAAACGGGACGAAAACGAATCCCCAACCAAGAACATTTAGCCACAACGGGCAATGCTCTTTGGTTGGAATTAGGGAAGATAAATGCATGACTGCCTACCCCAACTTTTCCATAGCTTCACGAGTCGCCATTTCAACTAAGGCGATCATGTTGATGAGAGGAGTTTCTTTACCTTTTGCTTTAGTTTTAATAGGTAAGCGGCCATCGGCTACCCAATCCATGATGGTACGTTTAGGCATTCCAGAAAACTGAGAGTATTGGTCGTACGTCATGAAAGGCGTATTTAGGACTACTTGATATGAGAGCATAGTGATATCCTGTCAGGTAATTAAATGTACACATAAGTAGTCAGAAGTTGCAGCTCGCTGACTACGCTTTAGCAAACATTATTGATCGCTTATGCCAACTAATCAAGAAGAGTTATCCGCTTTCTCGTATTTAAGTGGGAAGAACTTTGTTCAAAGATTGATCGAAGTAACAGAATCGAAGAGTCAGAAAGTACTTTCTGAAAAGCTAGGAGTTCCGACTTCCACTATTTCGACGTGGGTAAAGCGTGGATTAACACCTCATGAGATCGCGGTAAGAGCTCATTTACATACCGGTGTTTCATTGAAGTGGCTTTTATTGGGAGAAGGTGAGGCGTTTCCGAACAGAAGTTCACAAAAGCACGAATCGAAAAGGCTAGAAACGAAATACCTATTCGACATCGACTCTTTTAAAATTCTCAATGGCGAATTATCAGAATTAAAAACACTAACTTTTGATAAATCCTTGCTTGATGAAGTTTCTGTAACCAATGCAATGGCTATACGCGAAGGTGAGTTCACATCAATCATTGATAAAGAAGTTCACCAAGCAGTGAGCGGCACGTATTTGGTGGATATGGACGGCCTACTGTCTCTAAACGACATTCAGCGTTTACCAGGCAAGAAACTAGCCATCAGCTTTAACGGCTCGACTCTAACAGTCGAAGAAGATGAAGTGAGAGTTGTAGGTAGAGTTGCGTTGGTGATGGAGAAGAAGTGATGAGTGTTGAATTAAGTAAAGTGGATGCTTTTTGTGTCCCTGAACTTGAGAACCAAGATTTTCAGTTAATTGAGGCTCGCAGTAACACTATTGAAAAAACACGACCGATTAATGTCGTGATTGGGGCCAATAGCGCCGGAAAGAGCAGACTTCTACGGTCTTTATTTTCATACTCCATAGATTCCTTTGACTATGAAATAAAGCTTTTCGAGCGTTTAAAAGAAAAAATCGAGAACTCTACTACCCCACCTGCGGGTCTATCTAGAACAGTTTGGGAGCGTATTAACAATTTTATGGTGCAGCAGTTTGATTCTAATGCAGCGCTCTTGGACTCAAACTTACACTCAACACTGCAAGCTCAAATCGAACAAACAACAATAGACATTCAACGAAGATATTCTGAAGCAGACATAATTCGAACCGCGAATGAATGTTTTTCGCCAGAACTATGGCAGGACATTTCTAACGCAGCGGCCTCTATTACTTTTAACCTTAGCGGGGTACACAAAGAATATATCCCTATACTTCGTGGACTGCGTACGTTGATACCAAATAACGATGTGTACTTAGAGCGAACACTTCAAGACTATTTTGGTGGAGCTCTCCCTGGCTCAATACTAAAAATCTTTAGTGGTCATACATTGTATGAAGACATGGTGTATTCGTTACTAGGTACGGAAGAAGAACAAGCTAGCGTCAAAGACTACCAAGACTACCTCTCCACGCACTTCTTTGAGGGACAACGTGTAAATATCATCCCTCGCAAAGACAGAGATGACAAAAAATCGTCGACAGAAAACAATGTCGTCCATATCAAAGTCGGGGATGAACCCCAGCGCCCAATCTATGAGCTCGGCGATGGCATTCAAGCAATGATTGCGCTAACTGTTCGTCCGTTCTTGGAAAAAGAGCCAACAATCTTCTTCATCGAAGAACCGGAGCAAAACCTGCACGCCGGTATGCAGCGTGCGCTGATTGAAGCATTTAGAGCATGTCCACAGCATATGTTCTTCTTTACTACTCAATCAAACCACTTTGTTGACCTCACTTTAGAATCTGACGACATAAATCTAATCAGTGTGAAGAAAGAAGTCGATGATACTGGTAAAGCGACATCTATCGTTCAAAGCCAAGCTAACAATAATGAAGTTCTCAAAGAGCTGGGTGTTCTCGCATCTTCGATTCTACTCGCTAACTGTTCTATTTGGGTCGAAGGTGTCACCGACAAACGCTATCTACAAGTTTATTTGAACAAATACTTAGATGAACTCGAAGCGTTCTGCATCTCGGATGATGGGACACCAGAAGAACGCGCAGCAGTAAAAAAACGCGCAGGAAAGCTACGCACATACAACGAAAACCTTCACTACGTTTTTGTCGAGTATCAAGGCTCTAATATTACCCACTGGGCCTTTACAGATGATGTAGATCCCGAAGAAACATCGCAAACACCAGCTCAAAGGCTAAGTAGAGATGTACTACTTATCGCAGATGCTGATATCGATAGTAAAGGCAGTCGTGTTACAGATTTGCAAGAGGCTCTTGACGACCGCTTTGAGCTACTCGAATGGAAAGAAATCGAAAACTACATTCCTCAAGACATTATTGTCAAAGCAGCGAAAAAACATTGGGATAGCTTCCAGCAAACTCAGGGTTCTAGCTATGACTTTGAGAGTTTACCTGACAAATATTTTGAAGATCCAGAGATCGGCATCGGTGGCTTACTCGAAGACAAAGTTTCACGTTCTGAAACTGCGACTAAAGCAGAAGGCAGCTACTTCTACAGAGATGGTGCACCAACGAAGAAAGTCGGATCTCAAGTGGTCGACTCCCCAAGCTCAGGTAGCACCATACGAATAAAAGTGGCTTTTTGTGACACTGTCGTAAATATTATGAAGGGTAAAGATGAAGATAACCAAGTTGATTGGGAGCTAACTCCTGAACTAAAAGGCTTGTGTGACAGAATCTGGGCATTTATTGAAGAGTGTAATTAGATTTAGCAGCCAACATAGTTGGCTGTTTTGTTATAAGGATTTAGATAATGGCTTACTACTGGGTAAACCTTGGGGTCTCATACAAAGAAGTTCGAGACTACAAATTTCTTTGGGCTCCGTCTCATTCATATACAACAAGCGGTGAAAAAACTGTTAAAGCAGGATGGGGCCACGTTCCAAACATCAAGAAAGATGACGTTATCATTTGTCACGAGAACAAACGAATTATATACATAGCTCAAGCTATGGCCGATGCCTACCCTGCACCTAGACCAGAAAGCCGAACCTATGATGAATGGAAGAAAGATGGCAATAAGGTAGACGTAAACCTTATTGTATTAGATCGCCCAGTTCCTACCGATGAATTTAAACATCACATCATTGAACGATTTAATGAGCAATGTGAGCCGAAGCTTTTCAATATTGAAGGCAATGCTACACAAAATTATATGGTAGCTATTCCAGAAGGAGTAGCCAGTATTGTTTTATCTAGCTTAGATAGCGTCAACTTGGATGAGTTAAAGCAACCCTCTAAAGCTAAGAGTGGTTCTAAACGCAGAAAAAAACGTAAAGCTACAAAAGGTGGGGTTCGAAAAGCACGATCAAATGCTCGTATTGGCCAAGGAGCATTTCGCGATGAGGTACTCGATATATGGAACGATACATGCCCGGTTACCAATGTTGCTATCCCTGAACTATTGATTGCCTCGCATATTGTATCTTGGGCTTTAAGTGATGACGAAGAAAAAATAGATGGCTATAACGGCCTACCCTTGTCTCCAAACGCCGACAAGCTCTTTGACAAAGGGCTGATCTCATTCGCAGATGAGGGAGTAATCTTGATTAGTCCTGTCTTACCCATAGCAACACTTAATGCACTTGGAATCAGTGAAAAGACCAAAATAACAGGGCTCACTAATGAACATGCTTTCTACTTAAGTCGACATCGAGAAATATACGGTTTCTAATAAAAAGCCCCGTAAGACGGGGCTTTTATATCTAACTTGTTGTTAATAAAATATGCATTCGCTTAATTATCATCAGGATGGTAAGTATTAAATGTATTGCCACGAAAACAACAAGTGGCATTAAGAACCAACTCGAAAAATCAATGCACCCAGTAAAATCTAACATACTCGATTTTACCGGGATTACCTTCCCACGAGCAATTGACTCAAGGACACACGAAACTACTAACAAAACAGAAAAAACAATCGCATAACAAATATTATAATAAAGTTGATCCAGCAATGTTTTTTTAGTGTCTATCATCGCGGGTACTGCTTCACCAGCTTGTTTACATTGTGCCGCTTTATCTTCAAGTTTTGAACCTTGATCATAAACAAGTACCAAAACGCTCAAAAGTAATGCTGTAAAAATGGCTCCAAAGTTGACCAACAATGATGTTAAGTCACTAGTTAAACTGAAGCCGAAAAAGTAAGAAAGAGACGCAATGCCAATAGGGAAAACGAAAAACGTAATGCTATCTGAGAGGCTTAATCGATCAGAACCTGCATTTTTTAACGTGTTAATATGCCCTTTTAAAATACCAATGACATTGATTTTATTGCTCATTAGATCTCCCCAAGTGGAACATTTGGATACATACGTACTGCGTATTCCTTAATTATATCACGAACCCAAGTTCGTATTGAATCAAGCTCAGGAACACCAGAAACAAAAGTAACATCTTCTTCCGATATTTCTATTTCGCATAACGAAGTTGATTCATGCCTACCGATACAAAAGGTCCTTTGTTTACCATCTAGTTCAACTACCGTTTTAATTGGGCCAGCAAAGTCACTCATAACCTCTACAGCAGCTAACCTTTCACTACCTTTCGTCAAGTAATCTTTCAATTTACCTAAATTGTTTCTTCTTGGTGGTTTAATCACAAGCTCTTGCTCATGATGACCAAGCTTTTTAACTTGATCAGCAATGTCTTTTACACCAACAAATTTAGTTAAGCGAACTTCTTTTGCCGTTGCTTCTAGCCAAGCATCAATTGCTTTATCATAAGCTAATGGCTTCATTTGTAAGGTAAGGTCTGTTCTAACAGAAAAATACGAAGAGAAAAGAACATAGAAAAGCGTTTTTACACCAATACCTCTATACGAATGCATAAACGCCATCGCTTCATTAAAACCTTTCGGTATATAAAAATGGACATAGTGCCTAATAATTTCAGCTTTATCTTGTGCTTTTTCGTAATCTACTTTACCTGTCTTTATGTCGATAATTTCAGTCTTCATTCCATAATTACCAACATTAAACCAACCGGATATCTGTCTCTTATGCTCGTCGAATGTCATATCTGAGAAGAGACAAACCTGTTTGGCTTCTTCAAACAGCTTATATTCATCACTATTCGACTCAATAAAATCTTTTAACATGTAATATAAGTCATATGATTTGATGTTATCTAAGGATGAGTAACGTTGTTCATGTTCACCGCTTAGGTTTTTATTAAAGCAACGAAGAGAGTACGGAGAAACTGAATGCATTTTTGATGACTACCTAAGGAATAAAACGACCTAAATTGTATCAAAACTCTCCAACACATCACACCAAATTGCATTGAAACACCATGCACAAAGCCTGATTTAAAACAATATTTGACGTCTTGATCAGGGTTTTCCTTCTTTGAATATGAATTAACTTATTCCTCGCTTTATTTTGTGCGCAAGTAGAAAAACATACACACTCCTTTTAGGAGACTCGGTTACCTTACCCAAAGTAGATGTAGCAATAATCAAACTTATCGAATTTATCGAATTTCTTCAAAACAACCTGTACACATTGTTTTTCCCATCCTGTTCAAGCCCCTTAATCTGATGATGCTTTGGCTCCCCACCAAACAATAAGATATACAACTTCCGGTCTTGATACGTCCCTACTACATAGTGGTCTTTTTGTATCACGTACTCGATGGTTTCAGCTTCCTCATCGGTGCACAGATACTTAATATCGACCAGCTTCACCCACTTCAAACCAACTACGTTCTCTGCTTCTATAAACCCACCAAATGGCGCCGTAAAGCGATTGCCTAGCTTCAATAGCGCATCAATCACCCCTTGGTTCTTCTTACTTACCCCAATTGGACCATCACTGTTGATTTTGAAATGACTGTAACCAGCAGTTACATGAATTGATTGATACATAACAAAAACCCGTTAACTTTCTTAGCACTTTGAGAAAGGTGTCTAACCTGTGCTTTTTGTTCGATATAAAACATTGTTCTACGTTTTAGCTCGATTTATACTGTTTTTATATACAGTTATTTTAGGCTTTATTATGTCTATCCGCAATTTAAAAGATGGCTCTACCAAACCTTGGATTTGTGAATGTTACCCGAACGGACGATCGGGGAAGCGTGTTCGTAAGAAGTTTGCGACTAAGGGCGAAGCCAAGGCCTTTGAGCTTCACACAATGAAAGAGATTGACGATAAGCCCTGGATGGGAGAAAAGCCGGATCACCGTAGGCTTTCTCAACTTATCGAGCTTTGGTACCAACTACATGGTGTAAACACCAAATCAGGGCCTAGAGCGAAGCGAAGAATGGAAATCGTATGCGAAGCTTTAAATGATCCTATCGCGAATCAGCTGAATGAACGAATGCTTGCCCATTACCGCGCAAATCGCATCTATAAAGGTCGTAACAAAGATAAACTCGCAACAAATCAACCTATCTCTATAGCCACACATAACCATGATCTTATCTGGCTTAAAAGTATGTTTAGCGAACTTATTCGCTTGAAGGAGTGGAAAGGCCTAAACCCAATTGCTGATCTCCGAAAACTTAAAACTTCAGAGCCGGAATTAGCGTTTCTAACCGTCGATGAGATCACTCACCTACTTGATGAAGTAAAAGATAGCCCAATGAGTGAAGAGCTCACTGCCATAATAAAACTGTGCCTAGCAACAGGGGCGAGGATTCGAGAAGCTATCGAGATAAAAGGAGCTCAACTCTCTAAATTCAAAGTGACCTACATTAATACCAAGGGAAAACGAAATAGAACGGTGCCTATATCAGAAGAGCTTTATCAACTGATTTACAAAGACACATCAGATCGCTTATTTAGCTGTGCATATAGCACTGTCTATAAATGGCTTACTCGAGCATTGCCTAATTTACCCAAAGGGCAAGGAACGCATGTTTTACGCCATACCTTTGCAAGTCATTTTATGATGAATGGAGGGAATATTTTGGTATTGCAGAACATTTTAGGTCACACCGATATTTCAATGACGATGCGCTACTCGCATTTTGCACCGAGCCATCTGAGCGATGCTATTCACTTTAATCCTCTGAATTCTTTGCCGCCAAAAAGTGGCGACAAAGTGGCGGCAGAGGATGTTATTTAGCGTTTAAAATGGTGTTCAAACGTTTTTAGCCTACAGCATTTCTTTCGCGACTAAATGCAGCAGAAACGTTTCCCGCTCTATGCTCATGCCCTTTTTAGGGCTCTCAGCCATGGTCTTCTCGTTATGAGCGATTGCCTCATGAATGTTAATCCAAACAGGCTTCATCCCGTTTTTAACTTCGTAGTCTTCGTAATCCGTCTCACCAAGCTCACGATCAATCTTGCACGAATAACAATAAGAGATCATGTGCATCATATCTGCATCATCTTTATACCAAGGACGAAATTCTTCAAATATCCCGAACGGTTTAATACTGTGAATATTCTTAGCACCAGTCTCTTCTTCAAGTTCACGAACCATACCTGCAATCACGTCTTCGCCTTCGTCCAAGCCACCACCAGGAATGGTGTAGTCGTGGTAACGTTCCGTATAGAGCATCAGAACATCCTCACCATCTAAAACGATTGCACGGGCGGCATTGCGCTTATATACCGTTTTATTATCTAAGTGTTCGATATCTGGGTGAATTGTGGTTTTTAGGTGTCTCATCGTTCTGACTGCTCAACTGAATTTGGGCGGCATCATATCATAACCAAGCGTAGATTAGAGGCTCAGAATGACCGACAAAACTCGGCAGATATTATTTTTATCGCGGGGGATTCATGGTCGTAAGAGAATAATTCCCATCTTACCAACCTCGAATCATAGGGTGTCTATCTTTTAAGGCCCCAACCTAACTGAACTTGATCTCATGCTCAAAAAACAGTTAAAAATGAGGAAATATCAACCTATTTCAATATCTTGACCAAATTAGAACAACCTTTTCTTAAATCTAAAATATACTGGTTTTATAGAGCTTCAAATTTAGTTCTGTAGAACTTAACACATTCACTTGTAGAGTTATCACTTAGGAGATAAACATGAAAAAAATTGGTTTGATGGCTGTGTTTGCCCTTGTATTAGGCGGTTGTGCGAATGACTATGCAGAATATAGCGAAGTTCAACGTGTTTCAGTCGCTAACCCAGCATCGGTTTATTGTGTTCAACAGGACGGCGAATTGGACACGGTAACGGAAAATAATCAACGAACCACTTATTGTGTATTACAAGATGGTCAGCGTATCGAACAGTGGGAATACTACCGCAATAACCACGATCAAAAAGAAAACAGCTAATCTGTGATGCTGTGATGCTGTGATGCTGATAGCTTATGACGTCACATCGATATAATAAGCATTATTTCTTCACAACTTTCACCCAATAAAATCCCATGATATTACGTAAACTGCCCGCTACTCAGCGGCGGTTTACTTTACCGAAATAGCAATTGAACAGCGTTTTATTTATGACATAGCCCTGACATTGTGAATGTATCAGGTCGATAAAATATCGATCTGTTACAGACATTTACATGTTAAATTGATATGAAAAGCCAACCTAAAAAACAAGAAAAAGCTCATATGTCGTTTGAACTCCCTGAGTTCACGCTCTCACAATCCACCTCACAAGTTATCTATAAACGGTGTCAAACGGCGTTAGTCGTTTTAGCTATTGGTATTATCGTAAATTTGGCACTTCGAATTGATTTTGTATTGTTCAATGGATCTGTTGGCGAAGTGTCAGTGACCGAGATGCTGCAGCAGTTACTGCTTATTATTGCGTCTGGATCTTTTGCTTATCTAGCAAGAAAGAAAACCGAAGTTAAGCACGCAGCCCTGCTCATCAGCGCGTTTTTCGGTGTGATGTTTATTCGTGAAATGGATTTTTGGTTCGACAAGATCGTACATGGTGCTTGGGTAGTCCCTGCCCTATTGGTTTCTGGCAGTGCCATTTTCTATGCGATTAAAAATGGTAAACGAACCATTGACCAGCTTGCGCTTATTCTTGCATCTCCGCACATGAACCTTTTGGTTACTGGTGTAATGCTGTTATTGGTATTTTCTCGTCTGTTTGGCATGGGCAGTTTTTGGCACAACGTTATGGGGGATAATTACGTGCGCGTGGTTAAAAACATCGCCGAAGAAGGTACTGAGCTTTTAGCCTATTGTTTGATTGCTTTTGCTAGTCTTAAAACGGTTCTTGGCATCACGAGAAAGAAATAACGGCTTATCGCCACCAGCGATGTGTGTGGTCAGATTCTGGGTCTAGATATCGGTTCAACAAAGTCAGGTTTGTGTCTAGTAGCGCTAGATACTCCCTGACTTTTTTAATATTTGTACCTGCTGGAGTATGTTGAATACAGCGTTCCAATACCGGAAGTAAACTGTCTACAATATCAAACAGAGCTGACAGCGTCGCCGAGCCTTTCTTCGTGGAGCTTTTTGCGACTAGCTCTTTTACAACAACTAAGGCTTCTAAAGAGAGCCTTTCTGGTTCTTGTCTTACTGACTCTAAGTCTCGCTGAAATACCCCCGCGCAGACACCTTCAAGATAGACTCGATAAGTCGTCAGTACATCCATCAATAAAAACAAATGCCCCTGAACACTTTGATGAGGGTATGGCACCGCAACATGAGCATCTAGCCGACGGTCTACTTGAAGTTCGATCCCAAGCGAAGAACACTCCTCAACCAGAACCTTAAGCAAGCCTTGTTCATCCATCAACGCTTGAACTTCGAAAATACGCTGTAAGTGGTAGTCATTGGAAACAAACGTCACCTTCACACTTTGCCCACGCGTAAACAGACCGCTTTCAATCATTTCTGAGGCCAAATTCTGAATATTCTCAACCGTACTTGTCGATGCCTTCTCCAGTAAAATAGCCCCTAAGGTAAACGGATACTCACGCTGAGCTTCAAGTTTTCGATAATATTGGTACATCACATCCGCTTCTGAGCGGGTTTGGCCTTTGGTCACCCCACCGCAAAATGCAACCGCCAGTTTCTGATTAGATTCGACCGTAAGATAATCAACTAAAGCATCAATTCGACTCATTCCCTCATCAGTCAATTTGTTCTCATTAAGTCGCTTACCCAGCACAATAAGGAGGTGATTAATGCTCATTTTATGTTCAAGTCTCGTTTTGGTGTTCTGATGGAGTGAATTATGTATACAATACCTGTTAACAAAAGTATTTTTAAGTTCTTACATGTTGCTTACAATAATGCTCACTATTAATAGCAGTATCATAAATCACACACACAAGAGCCACGTGCCACTGTAAAGCAAAAATAGCACGATCTTGAGTTTCACCACCTATGCTTGTTAGCATTTGTCTCACTCAAAGAAATAAAGCTAACAAAACAAAATTTAACCAGAGTTCGTTCATCGAACCGTCTTCACAGGAAGTTACTATGCTGTCTATTTTTGATATTTATAAAATTGGGGTCGGGCCTTCCAGCTCCCATACAAATGGACCAATGATCGCTGGGTTTAATTTTACACAAAAAATTGAATCTGTACTTGAACAAGTTGCTCGTATTCAGATCGACCTATACGGTTCACTGTCGCTAACCGGTATCGGTCACCACACCGATCGTGCAACGCTGTTAGGTCTGCTTGGCAACCGCCCTGATACTATCAAAATAACCAGTGCTAATTTAGCAATGCGTAAAGCGATTGAAGACAAATCTCTCATGGTTAGCGGTAACCATGAGATTCACTTCAATGTAGAAAGCGACTTACTATTCCACAAAACTAACCTTCCACTTCACGAAAACGGTATGACTATCTCAGCCTTTGATGCAAGCGGCAGTCTTCTAGAAATGGAAACTTACTACTCGATTGGTGGTGGTTTCATCGCAACGGCTGACGAACTACAACACGGAAAAAAAGAGTCCGAAACAAAAGTAGAGTTCCCTTTTTCTTCTGCCGATCAGTTGTTGGAGTTGTCGGAACAAAATGGTCTCAGCCTGGGTGGTTTAATCCTGCGTAATGAAATTTCGTTCCAAGATATGGATGTAATTGACCAAAAAGCCGACCAGATCTGGAAGGTGATGTCACTTTGCATGCAACGAGGTTTTGATACCGAAGGTATTCTCGATGGTGGCCTAGAGGTCACGCGCCGTGCCCCTGCACTTTTGAAAAAGCTTGAGGCTAATGCTTCCATCGAAAGCGATCCAATGGAAATCATGGATTGGATCAATCTGTTCGCCTTTGCAGTAAGTGAAGAAAATGCGGCTGGCGGACAAGTGGTAACTTCTCCAACCAATGGTGCTGCCGGTGTTATTCCAGCCGTGTTAATGTATTACCATCGCTTCATAAAAGAACTTGATACAAAACAGCTTAAAGACTTCTTGGCAGTATCTGGTGCGATCGGCATTCTTTACAAAACCAATGCGTCTATTTCTGGTGCTGAGGTTGGCTGTCAAGGTGAAGTCGGCGTATCTTCATCAATGGCTGCTGCAGGCTTAACTGCATTACGTGGTGGTAGCAACGAACAGATCTGTATTGCTGCTGAGATAGCAATGGAACACTCACTGGGCATGACATGTGATCCAATTGGTGGACTTGTCCAAGTACCGTGTATTGAGCGTAATGCAATGGGTGCAATGAAAGCTATTAACGCATCACGCATGGCGTTGAAACGTACCAGCAAGTGCCTTATCTCTTTGGACAAAGTGATCGAGACTATGTATCAAACGGGTAAAGATATGAACAAGAAATACCGTGAGACTTCTTTAGGTGGCTTGGCAGTAATCCATATGGCGCCACCTTGTGAATAGCACAAATTAAAAATGATTAACTGATAGAAACCGAGACTGTTAGAAACCACTGTAAGAAAGCCTATACCAAAACTGCATTCTTATAATGCTAACTTCTAACAGTGCTCACTATCCAAACAAAGCCAGCCAACAACTGGCTTTTTTCTAAAGATCAAAGAGGTTTCCCCATAAAGGCGCGATGAACTTTTTTTGTCGATGACTTTCGATCTAACGGAATGATTCAAAATGCGTCACGCTTGTGTAAACAAAGGTAAATGATAACCATTACTATTGAGTGTTATCTTATTCAGGATTATGATGTAAAAATCAAACCCTAAGAGAGCCTTTCATGAGCAAACCTAGTCCTATCACATTAACCGTTAGCCAAACCTCAACAATCACACCGAACATGCAACGTATAACGCTTAGCGGTGAGGGATTAAGTCAATACCCAACAGAGTGTGCCGGCGGATACATCAAGCTTTTATTCTCTCCATTAGGCTCAACTGATTTAAACCAATTGAAGGACGGTGATCGTCCAACCATGCGTACCTACACGGTTCGTCAATACCACCCTGACGAAAACTCTATCGAGGTTGATTTCGTTCGCCATATCACCACAGATTTGCAATGTGGTTTTGCTGCAAGATGGGCAATGAACGCACAAGTGGGCGATACTATTTCAGTGGTTGGCCCTGGCTTGATTCAAGGGCTAAACCTTGAGTCGGATTGGTTCTTCTTAGTGGCAGACATGACGTCACTGCCTGCTCTTTCAGCCAAATTAAAAACACTTCCAGAATCAGCAACGGGTTACGCTGTTGTTCAAATTAATTCTGAACAAGACAAGCAAGCACTTGAAGCGCCACAAGGTATCAAGGTTACTTGGTTAATTGCAGATGAAGTCTCAGACACCCTTTCACAAACTGTGCGCAACACAGAATGGTTAGAGGGCCAAGTTTCAGTATGGACGGCGTGTGAGTTTGAAAGTATGCGTGAACTGAGACAGTACTTCAGAAACGAAAAAGACGTAGCGAAAGAAAACATCTATATCAGCAGCTACTGGAAACGTGGCGTCACTGAAGATGGCCATAAAGTATTGAAGCAACAAGATACGCAAGCTTTAGCAAGCTAAAATGACCAGTTGTTTAAGCATCTTTGAAAACGCTTAGCTCCTAATGCTGATAACAACGCCCTTAACGATGTGTCTATCTTTAAGGGCGTTTGGCTTTAATCCCGTCAAAGCAAAGCATAATACAAATTAAATACTCTCACCGATTTCAATCTCATAACCAAGATCCAGTTTCGCAACCCACTCTTTATTTCCTTGTAAACGCGCTACCACTTGTTGCGCAGCGACTTTACCAATCTGTTCTCTTGGTGTTACCACCGTAGCTAAACGAGGCGTCATCGCCACTGTGATGTCGTGTCCATGGAAACCTGCAATCGCCATCTGTTCAGGTACTTGAATACCACGCCTTACACACTCGTAGAAAGCACCAATAGCTAAGTCATCGTTAGTACAAAAGATACCGTTCACTTCAGGGTGCTTCTCGAGTAAATCGCCAATCAATTTAGCGCCTAGAGTAAACGAGGACGCGTCTTCTGTTTGCAGTGTTACTGGCACTTTATCGGCCTCTTGCATCGCATGTTCATAGCCTGCCATTTTTAAGCGAGTACGCTCATCCATACGAGCAGCTAAATAAGCGATATTCGTCCGCCCTCTGTCGAGTATGGTTTTAGTCATAGCCCTAGCGGCTTCGAAGTTATCAAAGCCAACCGCTTGTTCAATCCTTGGAGACACCGAATCCATGATTTCAATCACCGGGATCGAGACCGTTTGCAGCATTTTTCTAGCTCTATCGGTGTGAACGTTTTCTGACAAGATAATCGCATCAACGTTGTAAGAAAGCAGCGAAGCAATGCTCTGCTCTTCCAACTCAGGGCTATAGCCATAGTGGGCAATCATGGTTTGATAACCTGCTGGTGCCGTCACTTGCTCAATACCACGGATCACTTCAGCGAAAACTTGGTTGGTTAATGAGGGAACCAAAACGCCAATCGCATTACTTTTGGCGTTAGAAAGAATATCTGGGGCACGATTAGGGATATAACCCAACTCATCGACTGCTGCGTTAATCTTTTCTCGCAAAACCTCTGATACCTGACAAGGATCACGTAAACAGCGACTCACCGTCATTTTAGTTACGCCGACTAGGTTGGCAACATCTTGTAATGTAGGGCGTTTTTTCTTATTCGACATAATTAATAGTTATTATTTTTTGAGTTATGTTACTGGTAACAGTGTATCCAACTGACTTGGAATTTGAAGCCTTATCTAACAAAAGGTTGATGCAACGACAAGAACATAAAGAAGATCTATCTATTGTTAATTCCCGCGCAAACAATAACGCCCTCATGGCGAGGGCGTTATACATCATTTAGGTATTAACTTTTACTTCAGTTCTTGGAGACTGACTCCAAGTTACGTGAAATTTGTCAGCTTCCTCTCTATCGACTCTTGCATAGGTATGGGAGCCAAAATAGTCACGCTGCGCTTGCAGCAAGTTCGCAGGTAACACTTCGCAGCGCAGAGAGTCGAAGTAGCTTAATGCTGAGCTTATCCCCGGCATCGACACACCAAACAAAGCGGAGTTCGCTACCGCGATACGCCAAGCAAGCTCACGCTCTTCCACTTGTTTGATGAAAGCCTCATCAAACAACAGGTTCGCTAGCTCATTATTTTGTTGGTAAGCCGCTGTAATACTTTGCAAGAAAGCCGCACGTATAATACACCCCGCTCGCCAGATTTTTGCTATTTGAGTGAAATCTAGGTTCCAACCTTCTTTGTCTGACGCTGTTTTCAACAAATCAAAGCCCTGCGCATAAACGGACAGTTTGGCGCAATACAGAGCATCGTGAAGTTCAGAAATCACTTCTGTTTTATCTAACAGGTTTGCATCAGCAATATTACCTTTTAAAAGCTGACTTCCCTGGACACGTTGTGATTTTTGACCGCTCATCGCACGCGCGTAAACCGCTTGTGCAATGGTTGGCGTTGGGCAACCTTCTTGAAGGCTATTAACCGCCGTCCACAATCCCGTGCCTTTCTGTCCAGCTTTATCTAGCACGACCTCAACGAATGGCTTACCCGTCACTACATCTTCATGCTGAAGAATATCGGCACTGATTTCCATCAGGTAACTATTAAGTACACCGTTGTTCCATTGCTCAAAGACTTGTCCAATCTCTTGAGCTGGCATATCAAGCACATCACGCATAAACTGGTAAACTTCACAAATTAGCTGCATGTCGGCATATTCAATACCGTTGTGTACCATTTTCACATAGTGCCCTGTGCCAGAAGGACCAACATACGCCGCGCACGCTTCACCCGCTTCAAACTGAGCAACCGGTAGTCCATTAGCATCCACTTTTGCAGCAATCGCTTCCCACATCGGTTTCACATATTGCCAAGCCGATTGGTCACCACTGGCCATGAGCGCTGGGCCAACACGAGCGCCTTCTTCACCACCAGAAACGGCGGTGCTGAAGAAACGGAGCTTACCTTTATAATTCTGTTCACGTGTCTCGGTATCAGTCCATAAGCTGTTACCCGTATCGATAACAATGTCGTCGCTCTCCAAACCGGCATCAAGCAGATTATTCACAACGATATCAACGGGCTTTCCAGCAGGAACCGACAGTGCGATTACACGAGGTTTTGCTAAGCCCTGCAACACATGTTCAAGACTCGTGCCTTTGGTGAACTTACCTTTGCCGTCAAAGGATTCATTAAGCTGCTTTGCTTCTGAACTCGCACGCTCAATGTTGTCAGCGTTTAAATCAAAACCAGCAACGTTAAATCCATTATCGAGCAGGTTGAGTGCTAAGCTCTTACCCATCACCCCTAAGCCAATCATAGCGATGTCATTTTTTATCTGAGTCATGGTTTAGCCTATCTGCTTAATTTGTTTAACTGCACTTTCTACTACTTGATCGACATCTTGTGAGATATCAACAAATAACGCTTCACCTAGCTCAGGTTCAACCAAGGTTTCAAACTGGCTTTTCAACATCTCTTGACCATTAAAATAATGATTTTCACGAGCTTTGTGACGATTCCAAATCGTATCGAAACTGCCCTGTAGGTACACAATCACCAAATCTTCATTGTTGTTGCGCAGAATATCGCGGTATTGCGGCTTTAGTGCCGAGCAAGCAATCACTGCGCTTGGTTGCTCGATATATTGCTTATTCAGTGTTTCCAGCCATCCTTGACGATCGTCGTCTGTCAGTGGAATACCTTGACGCATCTTTTCTACATTACTTTGCGGATGAAAATCATCGCCATCAAAAAACTGGAGCGTTAATGCTTCTGCGATACGGCTACCAATCAGGCTTTTTCCGCATCCAGATACGCCCATCACGAGTATTTTTTTGCTTTTCATAAGGCAAGCCTTCCCTAAGCCCCAACCAAAACTGGGGCTGACATTCGAATCTAATAGTTAAACTTATATTGCTGCTGATCGGTCCCCGAGTACTAAATCCGCTCAGGGGCCTTTACTGTTATTGCCACCAAAGTGCTAGCTGAGGGAAGATAATAACCAGCCCCAGAACCAAGACTTGAAGTGCAATGAACGGCAGTAGTGAGGTAAATATCTCGCCCAAGCTGATGTCTTTTGGTGCGACCGATTTTAGGTAGAATGCCGCAGGGCCAAACGGTGGCGACAAGAAAGACACCTGCATGTTTAGACAGAACACAACACCAAACCAAACTGGGTCAAAACCAAGGCCTGTAATGATTGGAACGAAGATTGGCATTGTGAGAAGCGCCACACCGACCCAATCAAGGAACATGCCTAAAACCAACAAGATAGCCATCATGATTAGTAGCGTTACTGTTGCGTTGCCGCCACTTAGGGCAAGGATGGTTTCTTCAACAAAATCAATACCGCCCATCAAGTTGTAGATACCCACCAGTGCACTTGCACCGATGCCAATCCACATGATCATGCCGCAGGTACGCATGGTTGCCATGGCACTCTCTTTCAACATGTTGAAGTTCAGTTCGCCACGGATTAGTGCGCTGATCATGATACCAACGACCCCCAAAGCAGAAGCTTCTGTTACTGAAGCAATACCTGTGTAGATACTGCCCAAAACCGTTGCGACTGAAAGCAGTGGAAAAAACAAAGCCTTGAAGTAGCTAGGCTGATTTGAGATGTCTTCTTCAGTCTCATCATCACTTGGAATAGGCGCGAGAGAAGGGTTTAGCTTACAACGAATCAATACGTAGCCGATGTAACAACCCGCAAGAATAAACGCTGGAAAAAAAGATGCTTTAAACAAGTCACCAATCGATACGCTGGCTGTCATACCGTAGATGATCAATACAATACTTGGTGGAAGCATGGTACCTAATGCACCACCCGCACAGGTTGTACCGATAGCAAGCTTACGGTCATAACCCAAACGAAGCATTTGAGGCAAAGCGAGAATACCAAGTAGTACCGTTTCACCACCGATAACGCCCGACATTGAAGCCAATAAAACCGCGACTAATAACGTTTGTACCGCAACGCCACCGCGAACCTTACGGCCGACAGATTTCATGGCATCAAACAAATCACGCGCGATACCAGAACGGTCTAGTAAAGCGGCCATTAATACAAACATTGGAACTGCAAGAAATACATAACCAGAAGCGAAGCTGTAAGTACGGCTCGCAATCAAAGGCAAGGCATCAGGGCCAAACCAGCATAGAGTGAAGAAAATCGCGACAAAGCCTGTTACGAACGCTAGCTGCATACCAGTGAGTAGCAAACCAATCATCATAACCAGCATGAGCAAGCTGCCCCATGCGATACCAATAGAAGATAAATCAAACATCGTCATTCTTCCTTAGACCCATCAACTCTTGGATTAGGTGCAATACAAACTGGACAACAAGAACACATAAAACGACAAAGATCAGACCTTTCAGCAACGCAGGATAAGGTGCGTTTAACACTGAGCCTGATGTCTCTAAGCGGAATTCACCCCAAGGTGCAAACCATGCTTCTTCTGCTGTGAAGTAAGCCGCGTAAGCCAGCATGCCAGCAAAGGCCAAGCCAACTATGTGGTGAACAAGATTAAGGTACTTACGTGTTTGGTTAGACACTGAATCGTAGATCAGAACAACACGTACATGCTTATCAGCTGCGAAAGCGTAGATGCCGCCGATAATGAATAGAGAACCACCGATAAATGAAGCCGTTTCGTGTACCCATGTGGTCGGGGCATCAAATGCATAGCGCATCACAACTTCGTAAAATGAGATCAATACAGTGAAGATGAACAGCCAGCTAACTAAGTTACTGAATTTTATGATAAGACGATCAAGCCCGTTTCTTGGCTTTTCATCGTTTTCTGCTGGTGCGTGAGGGATTTTGTCTGTCATGGGCCAAATTTCCTGGGAGAAAAAGGGAGAGCAACGCCCTCCCCCATCAATAAGCTAGGTTTGAATTACAGTAGGCCGTTTTCTTCTAGGAACACGGTAACGGAAGTGTAAACTTTCCCTGCGTTGTCAGAGCGCTCTGCAAATACTTTCCATTGACCTTTTGCAATTTCACGGAACTTCTTACGCTCTTCTTGAGACCAGTCATGAATTGTGATTTCTGGATTCGCTTGTGCTTCTTTAACTGCTGCTTGATCAGCCATTTTTAGCTGAGTCGTCATGTCGTAAGAGAAGTCACGTACGGATGTTTGTAGAATCGTTTGTAGATCCACAGGCATCTTGTCCCATTTCTTTTGAGAAACAGAGATATCGATTAACGGTAGCGAATGGAAACCCGGTTGAACTGGGTGGGTCGCAATGTCGTTCATGCCCGCTTTTTGGTTTGTAGAGAATACCGTATAGTCCGCGGCATCAATTACGCCCTTGCTTAGACCGGTAAATACTTCAGAACCCGGAAGGTTTACTGGAGTCGCACCCGCTGCTGCAAACACTTGTTGTACTAAGCCTTCAGGCGCACGCAATTTAAGACCTTTAAGATCCGCAACACCGTCAATTGGCTTTTTAGAAATAAAAGACTCAACACCTGTTGTTGAAGCACCAACGAACTGAACACCGTAAGGCTTGTAAAGCTCAGTCATTAGTTCGTTACCGCCACCGTAGTTCATGTACTGAAGCAGTTGTGTTGTGTCTGACCATGCACCCACCATGTTACCGATTAGGCCGAATGCTGGATCTTTACCAGAGAAGTAACCCGTTGCTGTGATATGACCATCTAAGATGCCCATTTTGATCGCGCCTAGCGTTTCAGTGTGCTTAACCACAGCGCCTACAGGAAGAAGATCAATGTCGATACGTCCGTTAGACATCGTTTCTACGCGCTCAGCCCATTTCTGCTGAACCTTGAAGTTCAAATCACCAGATGGATCTGAAGATTGAATCTTAAGTTTGAAGTCTGCAGCCATTGCTGAAGTAGCAAATAGGCCAGTGAGGGAAGCAGCGATCAGCGTTTTAGTCAGAGCTTTCATTTGGGTATCCTTATGAGTTTCACAGAGTCCGGTTTGTTGTTATATGTTACCGGTAACGTTAAGCCGAATGTTACCGGTAACTTAACAGCTTTGTCTATGAGAAGGATCACATCTTTAACATTAGTAAAACGTTTGCTATCAATAATGAAAATGTGACTGAAAAGTCACACTATAGGTTAGAAGTGTATTTTAATTTCTTTTTAATTCAGTGAGATGACTAAGCCAGCAATGATGAAAACAACACCTACACCGCGAGTCATGTGCCACTTTTCCTTTAAAAAATAGATCCCCATCACGACGCCGAAGATGATGCTTACTTGCCTAAGTGCCACCACCAAGCTGACGTTCTCTGTCATGGTCATCGCAAATAACACCAAACCATAAGTCGAAGCCATCATAATGCCTGCAAGCGTGGCATTCTTGCGTAGTATCCACGCATTCGCAAACTCGACTCTTTGATTGGTCACCAACAACCAAATACTCAGCGGAATTACGATCGCCCAAAACTGAATGCCTAGGTAAAAAATCGCCGTGTGTTTATTAGTAATGGTGAGCGTGCTTAACGGCTCCAATAACAGAAGTGCTTCTTTATCTATAAGGGAATAACCCGTGGTACCTATCGCGGCTATTAGTGCCCACAGCACACCAAGGTTAAGATAAGCCTTAAGTCTCAGCTCAGAGAATTGTTTCAGTGGAACAAACAAACAGCCTAATGTAATCAGTGCAAAGCCAATCCATTGATTCAATGACAACTCATAGCCAATCAATACAGTACCCAAACCAACCATTAACACAGGCAGCGCTCGTGCCATTGGGTAGATAACACCAATATCAGCCTGTTTATAGGCAATGCCTAAGCCGATTAAATAGATGATTTGACAAATGCCACTCAAGAAGAGCAACTGCCAGAATGGAATTGTGATGTTTGCAAAGCCGACGCTGTAGACATACCAAATCAAATAAGGGGTCAGAATCACGGCAGCGGCAAAGCCAGACGCTAAAAAGAAAGATGAGCCAGAGCCTTGATTTGATTTACCTAGGACATTCCAACCCGCATGCAGCAGAGCCGAAATAATCACGATGATGATGGCAGAGAATTCCATTTCATTCCTAAATTGATAACTGATAAGAACAGTCGCTGAAAACAAGGGATAAAAAAGGCCTCCAAATAAGAGACCTTTGATCATTCCAGTTCGGCAAATCCTTAAAGTGAGATGTGCCAGCGTTCTAACGTACGACTAACGCTCTAACTGCGCTATCGACTCAATACTGATCGCGTCATGACGCCAATACTCAATATCGCAATCAATCAGATCGCCATTCTGGTTGTAGTTAACACGCTCAACCACCATTGCAGGAGAACCCGAAGTCGCACGCAGAGCTTGCGCTGTTTCACCCAGCAAAGACGTTGTACTCACACGGTAACGGATCTTCTGATACACCACGCCAAAGTGTTCGCGGTAGATGTCCGTCAACGATTTTGACAAGTCATAATCAAGCAAGTTAGGGAACAACTCTGGTCGAATGTAGTTAGTCACATACACAACCGGCCGGTCTTCAAGGTAACGAACTCTGTCTACTCGATAAACATCCGAAAAAGGTTGCAGCTCAAGAAGCCTAGTTGCTTCCTTGGTTGCTAACATGCCTTTCGCTGCCACTAATTCTGTTTTCGGCTTACGACTCTGCGACAAAGCCATATTAGTGAAGTTCAGCGTTTGCGTTGGGTCGTAGCGCAGTGGCGCTGGAGAGATAAACCAACCACGGCGGTCTTCTCGATAAATACGCCCTTCAGCTTCAAGTGAAGACAGCGCTTCACGCAACGTTACCCGTGTTGTATCAAACGATTCAGCCAGTTTGCGCTCCGCAGGCAGCTTCTGTCGTGGCGTTAACATCCCCGACTCTATCTGCTCTACGATGACATCTTTGATTTTTACGTACTGCACTTCATTTCCTTTTATTCTTGTTCTTGTCGTCAGCCACTCCTTGGCCAACTGCAATATAAAATGGTTCGCTAGCGTTTGCGCCAAGCTTGGGTGCGCTTCTCAAATAACTTGTTGATTAACATATGAATCAACTTCGCACTTGCCGCCGATATCATGATCATGACTGCCATGGCTGCTGCTGCACCGGTTTGTCCCGCATCGTCCATATTCAGTACTGAAACTGACGCAGGTATCGTATCGGTAGAATACAAGAATACTACCGCAGATGTCGTGGTAAGTGCATTAATAAACAGGTATGTCGCAATATCTAAAATCGCCGGCAGACAAACAGGTACCGTCACCTTAAAGAACAGCTTGTATTGCGGTAGGTTAACCGAAGCCGCTGTCGCTTCTATCTCCTCAGGTAGCTGTTTTAATGCGGTTAATGCCGTCATGTGCCCTACCGTGTAGTAGTGAACCACGGTGTTGATCACCAAGAACGCCATCGTGCCATACAAGAAGTTGAGTGGGTTACTCAAGTCATTGAAATAGAAGATATATCCCAAACCCAACACCATACCCGGAACAGCCATCGGTACCACACTGAGCATTTGTATTGCTTGACGAACAGGACCGAAGGCGCGGCCTTTCTCAATGCAATAAGCACCCAAGAAAATCAGCACTGTACCGATAATCGCAGTCCAAGCCCCGAGGGTTAACGAGTTGAAGAATGGCGTCCAACCATAAGTACTCATCTCTGCGAAGTTATAATTATTTAGCGTTAACGTTTTATTCCAAGGCCAGAAGGTGACCATAGATCCGTATATCGCCATGCCCAATACGATAACCACAGCAGCAGAGATGATCGTGCAGTAAAGGAAACATAAGCCATCACGTAACGTGCTAGGTTCAGGTTGGTACGCGACAGAACGAGTATCAAACAAGCTCTTCTGTTTCTTTTGAACCCAACGATCCACTGTAAACGCAAGTAACGCAGGCAATAGCAGCAAGATACTGGTTACCGCACCCATAGAGAAGTTCTGTTGACCAACCACCTGCTTAAAGATGTCCGTCGATAACACGTTGTAGCTACCACCAATCACCTTTGGTACACCAAAGTCACAAACCACCAGCGTAAACACAACGATCAGCGAGCTGATCAAACCATACTTTGCCGCAGGTAGCGTCACCATGAAAAAGGTTTTTAATGATGAAGTATTGAGGGCACGAGCTGCCTCATAAAGACGAGCGTCAGAGGTTCTTAACGAGGTGGTCAGAATCATCAAGGCATGTGGAAACGTCCAGAATATCAAGCCGAGTGATATACCAATCAAGCCATAAACCGAGTTACCACCCAAGACTTCTTTAGCGATACCTTGATTACCAAATAAGAAGATCAAACTGATCGCTGGAAGCAATGAAGGAGCAAGAATAGGCGCAGAACCCAGTACTTGAAAAAGCCCCTTAAAAGGCATGCATGAACGAGTTAGCGCATAGGCATAACCAAACGCTAATACCCCCACAACAACGGTCACTAACAAACCGAGCGTGAAGGTATTGCCTACCGACTGCCACAGGCTTTGAGACGCAAAATACGTTGCGAAATTCTGTAAACCTACAAATTCGCCGTCTCCGTTCTGAACACTCTTTTTCAACATTGCCCACAATGGCATCAGGATAAACAGCGTCATGACTACAGACAAAAATGCCAACAGCCCAAACAGAATTACGTTGTCTTTGCTTAACCGAGCCAGAAAAGGTTGTACTCGTCGTTGAAATAGCAGATTAGATTGCATCATTTGAGTCGATTCCATGATTGATTACGCCGCCTCGTCTTTCATCACTTGCAAGCTTTTCGATGGGTAAGCTCTCAAGCCTTCTTGATCAAACGCCACGTAACGGATATCACTGCGACGCAGCTTCAATCGATTGAACTCTTTAACAGGCACATCAACGATGACCTCTTTCGCCGTTGAGTCATGTTGCAATTGACACTCAACGCGATAAAACGCCCCCAAGAACTCGCTTGATACGATTCGAACCGGTAAGGACTCATTAAAACGATCAACAAACTGGATTTGCTCAGGACGAACCGCGATATCAAACACATCACCCTGTTTTGGTGTCAGGTTGTCTAACCCAGGTAGTGGCAACATAGACTCAGCAATGCGCATCTTGCCTTGAGCTGCTACAGACGCTTGGATGAAGTTCATACTGCCCACAAACTCAGCCACAAAACGGCTCACTGGTTTTTGGTAGATCTCTTGCGGTGCACCGACTTGCTCGATAACTCCATGATTCATTACCACAATACGGTCGGCCATGGTCAAGGCTTCATCTTGGTCGTGCGTCACCATGATTGTGGTGATGCCCAATTTGCGCTGCAATTGACAGATCTCGTCCCGCAAGTGTGTTCGTACTTTTGCATCCAATGCAGACAGTGGTTCATCAAGCAGTAGCAAGCCTGGAGACAAAGCCAAAGCACGAGCCAAAGCCACACGCTGCTGTTGTCCTCCAGACAGCTGATTCGGGAATTTTTGAGCAGACGTTGGTAAACCGATGGTTTCTAACCAAGATTCCACCGTTTCAAGGGCTTCTTTGGTCGACATACCTTGGTTTTTAAGGCCAATCGCAATGTTTTCTTCCACCGTGAGATTTGGGAACAGAGCATAAGATTGGAACACAATGCCAAAGTCGCGCTTTTCTGGCGGTAAGAAGGTTGTTTCGTTACCGTTTTGCTCGATAGAACCAGAAGTTGGTAAGTCTAAACCTGCAATCGCACGTAATAAGGTGGTTTTTCCGCAGCCAGACGGGCCAAGGAAACAGACGAACTCGCCTTTATCTATCGATAGGGAGATGTCTTTTAACGCTGTAAATTGGCCAAATTGTTTTACAACGTTTTCAATATTCAAATAAGTTTGGTTGCTCATACTACAGCACTCTCTATATGGTATATACCAAATTTAAACTTTGAATATTGCAGTTGAGTGACAAATTTATAGTAGCTAAATGACAGTTATATTGCAGAAATAAAATTCATTCTAACGGGAAAAATACGCATTAAACAAGTCCGAATGTTCAATAACTTATAGCAAAGTGTTTACCACTCGAAGGGGATTTGGCGATAAGAACTAACGTACTTTTTACCGCCAAATATCAACTGATGTTTATGATTTTAACTGTTACTTTTAATCGCGATAGCCTCAAGTAGCAACAGTCCCTATCAATGACTAAGCTCAGTACACCGCACACCACGGAATAGAATCTGATCGAGTTCTTAAACGTTCATGTGGGTTAGCTAAATGAGGGCGATCGGCCAAATCATATTGAGGCAAGTCGTTAATTGAACCACAGAGGCCTTGTTGGTGATCAAATGCTGTGCGCCACTCTTTAAAACTCACAATCTTACCGTACGGGTGATTTGGAAGCCCCAGAACTTTAACACTATATTGACCAGACTCTTCCATTAATTCGATGCCGACTGCATTCGGAATATTGAGCTTTTTCGCTACACAGGCAGGAATGAGCGATACGATGGCAGAGATAATCACCATCGTCTGCCCTTGTATTTTGGAAGACCAGCTCCCCTGCATCACTTGAGGAAAGAGCTTACTCAGTACTTTGCTATCAATACACTCCTCTAATAAAGCACACACCTCTTGATGTGTTTTATTTACTAGAGAGCGAGTAGCAAATTCGAGGTAAGCGTCTTCATTAAGAATACCTTGAACATACAGTGTCATTAGTCGGCGTTCTTCGTTCAAACTTGAGGAAAGAGCTTACTCAGTACTTTGCTATCAATACACTCCTCTAATAAAGCA
>NZ_JBGOOM010000010.1:130813-145706 GCF_041439575.1 Vibrio sp. 5S239
CTTCATTAAGAATACCTTGAACATACAGTGTCATTAGTCGGCGTTCTTCGTTCAAAAAACTAGGTTCATTCGCTAAGCCTTTTTCAACCAAAAACTCATTCCAAATCATGGCACTGTTTCCGTCCATGAGTGTTTCATCTAGATCAAATACATACAGCGGGGTCGTCATATCAATTCTCACTTCAAATCAAATTTAACTTCCAACTTATACTTAACAGGCAAGAAACAACCTAAACCACAGGTTTATTCCACCTTGTCGGCTTTGCCTGCCGCACCAGCGAGCTTTGCCAATTGCTTATCCAGCCACAATGGCGTGTTACCAGAATCTTCCGCGTTCTCTTTTCTTCGTACCGCATCGCGAACCATCATCGCTCCCACCCAACGGAATGGCTCTGGCGGGAAGTGTCCTAACGGGCCTTTAGTTAAACCGCTTCGTGTCCAAGCATTGTCGATATCGAGTACCATTGCTGACAAAATCTTCCCGCCCATACGGGTTTGAGCAACGCCATTGCCTGAATAACCAAGCCCATAATAGATGTTGTTTTGGCCTTTTAGGTTACCGAAAAATGGCAATCCTGTGACCGAACGATCTGAGCCGCCAGACCAGTTGTAATCGAATTCACTTTGTTCCAATTTAGGGAACAGTTTTTGGAACGATTGATTGAGAATCGGCAGGTAGTTGGTCGTTTGGTTAAACATGCTTTCAACTTGATTGGCAAACGAGAACTTATTACCGCCTTTACCCAACATGAGTCGTCCGTCCTGGGTGTCTCGGTAATAGTGGACAAAGATACGTGAATCCACCACCGCCGCCCCTTTCTCGGGACCAAACTGCTTAAGTTTTTCTGGGATTGGCTTAGTCACCACCATGTCTGACGAAACAACCACAATGCTGCGTTTGAACTCTTTGAAGTGATCGAGCATCCATGCGTTGAGTGCCAAAATCACTTTATCCGCAAATAAGGAACCGCCTTTGGTTTGAATACGAGCGGGAGAGCCATAATCGAGCGACGTCATCTCTGTGTTTTCATAAATTTCGACTCCCAAATCGAGCGCGACCCGGCGCAAACCTCTAGCCAATAACGCTGGCTGCACACTGCCCGCAGCTTCTGAGTAGTAACCCTCAATGTGGCGATCAGACCCAGCTTTGTCAGCCAAAGAATTGTCGCACTTCTTCCAGCTATTGATACCCTGCTTAACCAGCTCATTAACAACAGGCTCCATTCCACCCTTTTGAGCTTCATTGGTCGCCGTGTAGTAAGTTCCGCTTCGATATAGATGCGCGTCAATCTTGTGTTCGTTACAGAAGGCTTCGATCTCGTATATAACCTTTTCCGATTCCTTAACCAACCATTTCGCTTGTTCTTTTCCGTAAAGCTTTTTCAGCGTCGGATACTTAGTTGACCACGTCAGCATGCAACCGCCGTTCGCACCAGAAGCACCGCTACCACATAGGCCTTTTTCAATCACGACAACATGTTTTTCGGGTTGCTGTTGTTTGATTAAAATCGCCGTCCATAAACCCGTATAGCCACCGCCAACAATAGCGATATCACAGTTGACATCTTTTTGAAGCGGCTTAACCGAATCTAGCCCCGCATTAATATTGCCAAACTCTTGTTCCAACGCTTGCTTGAACCAATATGAGTAGTGCTTTGTCATTTGTTGTACCTTACTTAAAACCTAAAGGCGTAAAACTAAAAAAGGAAGACCGAAGCCTTCCTTTACTGATTTCTAACTTCTAATGAACTAAATAGTTAATTAACTGAATAGGTCGTCAGATTAAGATTTTGGCTCTGATTTAGCGTCAAACTTCTCAGACCATGTTTTCAGAACATCTGCACGTTCACTGCCCATACGAGCGAAGTCCATTTTTGCCATGTTCTTCTCTACGTTCGGGAAGTTCTCTGCTTTACCTGTTACATCTTGGTGGCCAACAACTGGGTACATTTCGATGTAAAGTTCATTCGCTGCTTTAGAGATAGACCAATCGATAACACGTTGTGCTGCATCTGAAGGCTTAACAAGACCTACCGCTTCAGATTCCCAACCGATACCTTCAGGCGTAATCACAGAAAGCGGCGCACCTTGAGTTTTCAGCTTCGCACCGCGGCTCGCCATAGAAATACCGATAGCCACTTCACCCATACCCGCTTGAACACATGGCTTAGAACCAGAGTGCGTGTAGTGAGCAATGTTTTGATCTAGCTTCTGCATGTAGTTCCAACCTTGGTCTTCACCCATGTTTTGTAACCAAGCCGAAACCTGCATGTAGCCCGTACCAGAAGACGCTGGGTTTGGCATTGCAATGTGGCCTTTGTAGATAGGCTTTGTTAGGTCATCCCAAGACTTAGGTGCCGGTAGATTCAATTGCTTAGCCACCACTTCGTTAAAGCAAACTGCATTGAAGAATGCGTCATTGCCATACCAAGCTTGAGTAGACTGTGGGTCGTTAAGGTTAGCGCGTAATGCTTCTACACCTTGAGGCGTATAAGGTTTCAGGATGCCCTCTTCTTTAAGCAGTGCCATTGAAGAACCAGCAAGCCCCCAAACTACCTCTGCGCGAGGGTTGTTTTTCTCGGCCAATAATTTTGCCGTCATGATCCCAGTAGAATCACGTACCCACTTGATGTTGATATCTGGGTTTTCACTTTCGAAAGCATTTTTGTATTTAGCTAAAATGTCAGTTTCAAAAGCAGTGTAAACCGTCACTTCCTGTGCTGCATAAGCGTTACCAGCGAGTAGAGTTACTAAAGCTGCAAGTGATCCTTTCATAAAACGGTTTTTCATCATTTTCTCCAGTCAGGCTCAACTCTAAAGTGAGAAGTTGCCAAAATTAAAAGTTATCGAGATTTAAAGCTGCCTAGGTTTAGCAACCAAGGTTTAACGTTTCTTAAGTTAGAAGCCTCACTAAGAAGCACCTATACCCATAAATTCATTTAGGTTGTTAGTACACGCCTTTTTACTGGTATGTACCAGATGGTGAGTATTAACCTAATCGACTTTTATGACGGTTAAATGAACAAAAAATGGCAATTTAAAGATCGGAATATTTCTCAACACGAGTGACAAATTTGAATATGAAGCTTTTGTGAAAATAACGTTTGGGCTATTTACGACCGTTTAAATTGGTTGTTAAAGTAATTGTAAATATTGGTATAGTCCAAAATGAAAATCACGAGAATTGAACATGAGAAACGAATACTTACTACTGACACCGGGTCCTCTATCTACTTCTGAAACCGTTCGCCAAGCGATGCTAAAAGATTGGTGTACTTGGGATGATGAATACAACAAAGACATTGTTGAAGTGATTCGTAGCAAGCTTGTGACTTTGGCAACTAAGCAGGCGGGATATACAAGTGTATTAATGCAAGGCAGCGGCACAGCTTCAGTTGAAGCAACAATCGGTAGCGTTATCTCTAACAGCGGTAAGCTTCTTGTGGTCGATAACGGAGCATATGGTGCTCGTATTGCTCAAATCGCAGAATATTTAAACATTCCATGCCATGTCGTTTCCCCAGGTGAAACATCACAGCCTGACTTGAACGAAATGGAAACGGCATTGGCCATGGATTCAGACATTACTCACGTGGCGATTGTGCACTGTGAGACCACTACGGGTATGTTGAATCCAATCGAAGACATCGCCAAATTGGCAAAACAGCACAACAAAACCGTCATTCTAGATGCGATGTCGAGTTTTGGTGGCATCCCTATGGATATAGCTGACTTAGGTATCGATTACATGATCAGCTCGGCAAACAAGTGTATTCAAGGTGTACCTGGATTCGGCTTTGTTATTGCGAAGCAATCGGAACTGGAAAAATGCAAAGGCCAAGCTCGTTCATTAAGCCTTGACCTGTTTGACCAATGGCACTGCATGGAAAGCAACCATGGTAAATGGCGCTTCACCTCTCCGACTCATACAGTGCGTGCTTTCTACCAAGCTCTACTTGAATTGGAGCAAGAAGGTGGCATCGAAGCTCGTCATAATCGCTACCAAACCAACCAAACTACCTTGGTTGCAGGTATGCGCTCTCTTGGCTTTGAACCACTGCTTAATGATGATCTTCATTCACCTATCATTACCTCTTTCTATTCTCCAACTCATAGCGATTACCAATTCAAGGAATTCTATGACCGTTTGAAAGAACAAGGTTTTGTGATTTACCCGGGCAAGGTTTCAAACGCAGACTGCTTCCGCATCGGTAACATCGGTGAAGTTTACCCGTCAGACATTGAAGCCCTCATTGGCGCAGTGAAAAACGCTATGTACTGGGACATCAAATAATGACGACGCCCAATCAAGAGCCTGTTCTGAAGGCGACGCACTTTCGAAGCGAAGGCGATGTGAACACCACGCCAGCGCGTGAGAAATGGAACGAATCGTTAAACGATGATGCGACACAAGTGATGTTGAAACGTGACTCTGACGTATTTCTTCATCAAGCGATGTCAACGCCTTGCCTAGACACACTTGAAGCTGCAGAAGGCATCTACATTCAAGATGTGACGGGCAAAAAGTACATGGACTTTCACGGGAATAATGTTCATCAGTTGGGTTATGGCCACCCACACATCATTAATAAAGTGACTCAACAAATGGCGTCATTGCCGTTTTCACCGCGTCGCTTTACCAATGAAACAGCCGTTCAGTGCGCTGAAAAGCTTACGCAGATCTGTGGTGGTGATTTGAATCGAGTGCTGTTTGCTCCTGGTGGAACTTCAGTTATTGGTATGGCACTCAAGCTGGCTCGACATGTCACCAACAACTTCAAGGTCGTTTCATTGTGGGATTCATTCCACGGTGCGTCACTCGATGCAATTTCAGTGGGTGGCGAAGCTTGTTTCCGCGAAGGCATGGGGCCATTAATGGCTGGCGTAGAACGCATTCCACCAGCAGTTTCCTATCGTGGTGCTTTTCCGCTTAATGTCTCTTTATCGCGTTGCGGGCAAAACTCAGGCGGTGAAAGTGAGGCTGCATGCGATGTGCACTACGCCGATTACCTTGAGTATGTGATTGAAAAAGAAGGTGGCATTGGTGCCTTCATTGCAGAAGCGGTTCGTAACACAGACGTGCAAGTGCCAAGCAAAGCTTATTGGAAGCGCATCCGTGAGATCTGTGACAAACACAACGTCATGCTGATTATTGATGATATCCCAAATGGCATGGGTCGTAGCGGCAATTGGTTCACTCACCAAGCGTTTGATATCGAGCCTGACATTCTTTGTATCGGTAAAGGTTTTGGCGGCGGCTTAGTACCAATCGCAGCCATGATCACTAAAGACAAATACAACACGGCAGCGCAAGTATCTCTTGGTCACTACACCCATGAGAAAAGCCCTATTGGCTGCGCGGCAGCACTCGCAACCATGGAAGTAATTGAACAAGAAAACCTACTTGAAAAAGTACAAGCGGACAGTGCATTCGTGCGTGAACAGCTGCATCAAATGAAAGAGAAGTACCCAGTCATTGGTGACGTTCGCGGCATCGGCCTGCTCTGGGGGGTGGAGTTGGTCACTGACCACATCACCAAAACCCGAGCTTTCGATGAAGCAGAAGCCGTGCTTTACCAATGTCTAAACGATGGCCTGAGCTTTAAGGTGTCACAAGGTAATGTGATTCAGTTGAGCCCACCATTGATCATCAGTCGCAGCGAACTAGAAGTCGCTCTGTCTGTATTCGACAAAGCGATAGCAAAAGTCTGCAAAGACTTTGATTACCTCTAAACCATCATCTAACCAATAACTTAAAACAATCATTCATCTCCCAGAACAACTTGAGCAGGGAGAGAACAGAAATAGGACACGACTATGAACACAACATCACCTATCCAAGCGGTTATCTTTGACTGGGCTGGCACTATCGTTGATTTTGGATCATTTGCTCCAACCAGCATCTTTGTTGAAGCATTCAAACAGGGCTTCGACTTTGACATCGACTTAGCAGAAGCACGAGAGCCTATGGGTATCGGTAAATGGGATCACATCCAAGCGGTGGGTCAAATCCCTGCGGTTGATGCTCGTTGGAATGCTCAGTTTGGGCGCTCGATGACCAGTGAAGATGTTGATGCGATCTACGCGGCATTCATGCCTCTTCAAAAAGCGAAAGTAGCCGACCACGCAGCACCGATTTTAAACGCGATTGAAGTGGTCAATAACCTTAAAGAGAAGAACGTAAAAATCGGTTCTTGTTCAGGTTACCCACGCGAAGTAATGGATGTGCTGATCCCTGCCGCCGCAGATTATGGCTACCGACCAGACAACGTAGTTGCAACGGATGACTTGCCTCAAGGCGGTCGCCCAGCTCCTTTCATGGCGCTTAAAAACGTCATTGATCTAGGTGTGACGAACGTTGCTGCGTGTGTAAAAGTAGACGACTCAGCACCGGGGATCGATGAAGGTCACAACGCAGGCATGTGGACAGTTGGACTTGTATTATCGGGGAACGAAGCAGGATTAACGTACCAAGAATACTTAGATGCAGACGAAGCAACACTGGCAGCAGCACGTGAAAAAGCAAGCGTGAAGTTAAACAAGTCCAACCCACACTACTTAATCGACACCATCGCCGATCTACCAACCGTAATTGCAGATATCGAGAAGCGTTTACTGGCAGGAGAACATCCACAGAATAAAAAACTAACCACAATCTAAAATCCAAAAATATACATATTTAATTTAAATCCCCGTACACCAAAATGTTGTATGGGGATTTTCAGTTTTATAAATATGATATGGGTCAAGTTTCTTAATTTTACTGTCTACATTATTTGTAAATGATTACATATAAGCTATAGGTTAAATATAAACATTCAGATATTTAATAATAAACTTATTAAATATGAAATAATTAGCAATTTCATTGACTCCAATACTCAATCAGATTAACAATATAACTACGGAAAAAAAAGAGGTTCAGCTGAACCAACGCCTTGATTTACTTATTATAAGCAGTGTCATCAACTAATAGGTAATCGTCTTACTGGCAGGTTCAGATAACAATAAGAGTTAATCCAAGGAAATAACTATGAAAAGACTGTCAAAAATCATGTGCGCTGTTGTTGCCGCTTCAGGCTTAGCAGCAGCACCGTCAATCTCAGCAACAACTTATGTTGGTGCTAAAGTAGGTATGGGTTGGTTAGACAGTGCTTGTGTTGACAGCACTAACTGTGAAGATGATTCAGTTGCGGGTGGTATTTACGGTGGCTACAACTTTACTGATACGCTCGCGCTTGAGTTGAATGCCGATTACTTAGGTGATTACGACACGAGCTTCAACAATAATGGAGCCACTCAAAGATACAGCGACTCTATCGTAGCAATATCTTTGAGCCCAATGTATCGATTAGCGATTAAACAAGAATTTGATATTTTCTTCAAAGCTGGTCCTGCATATATCATGCATGACGACGAAGACGACGTTGTATTAGCCCTAGGTATCGGTGCTGAGAAACAGCTATCAGACGATTGGGCACTTCGAGTTGAATATCAATACTTCGATGATTTTGACGATAAGATCATCCAAGATCTTAACTCCAACCTTGTTACTGTAGGTCTTAGCTACAACTTCGGTACAGGCAATACTACCGCATCGGCAGCTGCTGCCGCAGCCACAGCTTCAATGACACAAGCGCCATCTGAACCAATCACAGAACCAGTCGTTGTGGAAGAAGAAAAGACAACAGTTGTTGTGACGAAAGCACACACTGAAAGCTTCTCTCAAGGCATGTTTGAGACGAACAGTACCGAGCTGTCTACAGACGGAAAAATCGCACTAGTGCCATTAATTGAAGTACTGAAGGCTCACCCTCAATCAACAGTTGAAGTTGTTGGTCACACTGACTCAACAGGTGCAGCTGAATACAACATGATGATCTCTAAGAAACGTGCCGCTGCAGTAGCTGCGCACATCGAAGAGCAAGGTATTGATGCTGACCGCATCACAGCTACAGGTGAAGGTGAAGAGAACCCAGTAGCATCAAATGATACTGCTGAAGGTCGCGCTCAAAACCGTCGTGTTGACGCTACGATCCCTGGTTTCGAATACCAAGAAGAAGTACAAGTAGAAGAAGTGATAGTAGAAACCGCTGAATAATCGCACTCTACCTTAATCAAAATAACAAGGGCAGTACACTCAACGTGCACCGCCCTTTTCTTTGCCTATCTTTACTGTAATCAGTTAGAATAAGCAGCCGAATTCTACGCTCTATAATCAGAAGGCTAGACAATATCCCAGCTGTGAGTCATCTCTACGCTAGCACCTAGCATTAGACATACTGAACAGTATTTTTCTAATGAATCCGCGCAGGCTTTAGCAACTAACTCGGGATCAAGGTTGTCACCAGACACTTCAAAGTGAATATTAATCACAGTAAAGAGCTTTGGCGCAGTTTCACGACGTGTCGTTTCTAGCTTTGCATTACAGCCTGTGATGTTCTGGCCCGCAGATTTCAAACCATCAACCACATCAACTGAGCTACAACCACCAGCGGCCATTAATACCATTTCCATAGGGCTTGGCGCCGTAGCACCGCCACTTCCATCCATCACCACAGAGTGTCCTGATTGAGATTTACCCAGGAATTTAAAGTCTTCGACCCATTTAACTTCTGCTTGCATGTTGTTCCTTAGATGTACAAAACGTCATCATTATCTAGTGTTTTATATCAATGCCTACACCCTACTACTGGCGGCATTCATGAGCAAGATTTTCTGAGTGGCATATTTTTTTCGTGAATAATGCAATTTTTTCCATCTAAAACCTGTCTCTATTCGTACATTCAAAATCGAATGAGAAAACGTCAAGATGAGGTATCTATGAATAAATTATCTAAAATATTGGTATCACTCGTGGTTGCGTTACCACTGATTTCGCTGTTTGTAAGCCAGGCTGGCACTGCCAATACAATGGATAAAACGGCTAACTCAGGTAAAAGTGAAATCGCGACACTAGCTGGTGGGTGTTTTTGGTGTACAGAATCCGATCTAGAGAAACTGACCGGTGTTACTGACGTCATATCAGGATATTCTGGTGGTGAATTAGAAAACCCTACCTACAAACAAGTTTCATCAGGTAAGTCAGGGCACATCGAAGTGATCAATGTGGCTTATAACCCTGATGTTGTTAGCTATGAACAGGTTCTTGACCAATTCTTCAGACACATCGACCCAACCGATGACAAAGGCTCTTTCGTAGACCGAGGCCCACAATATCGACCTGCTATTTTCTATCATAACCAAGCACAAAAAGACGTTGCTCAGAACTTCATGATGGAGATCGACAAAGCTCAGATCTTTGGTGAACCTCTAAAGACAGAACTAATTGAATTTGAAAAATTCTGGCCAGCGGAAGACTATCACCAAGACTATTACAAAAAGAGTAAAGTTCGCTACAACTACTACCGCTATGCTTCTGGCCGCGATCAGTACCTAGATAAGGTCTTCGGTGACGATAGAAAAGAGAACCCGAAAACTATCCGTCAGATCATCGACAATAAAAATGCGGCAGCCAATGCTAAAACCTACGTTAAGCCATCTGATGCTGAGATTAAGGCGAAGCTAACCTCACTTCAGTACGATGTAACACAAGACGATGCAACAGAGCGCCCGTTTGACAACAAATACTGGGATAACAAGCAAGAAGGTATTTACGTTGATATCGTAACTGGGGAGCCACTGTTCTCTTCAAAAGACAAATACAAATCAGGTACAGGTTGGCCTAGCTTTACACAGCCAATCAGCGAGGCTTATGTCGTCACAACTACTGACTACAAACTGCTTTACCCAAGAACAGAGGTTCGCAGCAAGTTTGGCGATTCGCACCTTGGACACGTGTTCAAGGATGGCCCGAAACCAACAGGCCTGCGTTACTGCATGAACTCAGCCGCAATGCGCTTTATCCCTGCGGATAAACTAGCAGAAGAAGGCTATGAGGAATACGTTGAGATGTTTGAGGGCTAAGCATTCAGCAATTAACGATAAGCCTATAACAACAAAGCCAGTATATCGCTGGCTTTGTTGTATTTTCAGAACTTTATTTATTTGTCTGTTCATCATATTAACCCGTTAACACCGTGTCTTCTGGGTATTTCAACAAAGAAGGTTCTGGGCGAGCTAGCATATAAGCCAAGGTCAAGGGACCGATACGTCCAATCACCATCACCACAATCATGATGTATTTACCTGGCTCAGTCAGATTTGCGGTTAACCCAGCAGTCAACCCGACCGTCGCAAAGGCCGAAATCACCTCAAACATCACTCGGTCAAACGCGGCCTGCTCTGTAAGCATTAACAAAAACATCGCGGTAGTTAATAGTGCCCCACTGACCACTATGATGGCCAATGACTTTGTTACCGCTTGCCAAGTAACGGTGCGCTTAAACATCACTACATGCTTTTTCTGACGCAGGAAGGTCCAAGTCGCGACAAATGCAACCGCAAAGGTCGATACTTTAATCCCACCACCAGTGGAAGTTGAACCAGCACCAATCAACATCAATACTATCATCACCAACAATGCAGGTTGCGTATATTGAGACAAATCCACACTGTTAAAACCAGCAGTACGAGCACTCGCTGACTGAAAAAACGCCGCCAGCCACTGTCCTTGAGTCGATAGCCCTTCCATAGTTGCGGAATTATTTCTTTCCAGCAGCCAGAACAATACCGTCCCCACCAGTAATAGAGTCGGAGTGGCGGTTAGCATAATCTTGGTGTGTAAATGAAGATGTCGAAAACCTTTACGCCAGTTACTCGATAGGTCGCCGACGACTGTGAAGCCTAGCCCGCCGAATATAAACAAACCAGCTAAGGTAAAGATCACCAGTGGATCATCAGCAAAACTCATCATGCTATCTGAAAATAGAGCAAAACCTGCGTTATTAAATGCTGATATCGCATGGAAAAGTGCGTAAAAACTTCCCGTTGTCCAGCCCATTTCAGGCACCCAACGGAAACAAAGTAATACAAAGCCGATACACTCCGCCACCAATGCAAAAATAATGATCTTCCTTACTAATTTACGAAGGTTAATCTTACGATCTTGCCCAAGTGCTTCTTTCGCCAACGCTTGTTGCTTCAAACTTAGCCTAACACCAAACATATAGAGCAATACTGCTGACAGCGTCATCTGACCTAATCCTCCGACTTGCATCAAAAACATCAGCAAAATTTTACCAGCCAAAGTGAAATGTTGCCCCGTATCGACAACCCCTAAACCCGTCACACTGATTGCTGAAGTTGCAGTAAACAGCGCATCGGTAAAGCTAAGTCCAGAGACAGAGAAAACAGGAAGCGTAAGCAATAATGCGGCAGGGATAAGGACACCTAAAAAACTCGTAAGGATGATTTTAGGTTCAGACCCTTTCCGTGGTTTTTCATCTCTCTTAAGCGTGTAGAAAATACCTTTACGTTGAAACGAATTCATACTCTTACCTTATTACCAATCACCAATTACGTAATTTTTTAGACAAGGTCTCTTTCGGCCCAACAAGAATCACCACATCCCCCGTTTCTAAGCTGATATCAAGCCCTGGTGCTTTGGTTAAATGCGGTCCTCGCTTAAAACCAAGGACATCAACACCGCTCTCTTTACACAGCTTAAGGTCACCAAGTTTCTTACCCAACAAATTATGCCCGATAACGACTTCCGTCATCGCCAAGCCACTCCCAAGGTCAATAAACTCTAGAACGCGTCTATCTAACATTTTCCGCGCCACACGAATGCCCATATCTCGTTCTGGCATAATGATATAGTCAGCACCAATCTTAGAAAGAATCTTGCCGTGAAACTTATCATTAGCCTTTACCCAAACCGCCTTTGATCCTGATTCTTTCACCACCAAAGTGGTTAGAATACTAGAGTTGACATCAGAGCCAATCGACACCATTACCATATCGTAATCGTCGAGTCTTAACTCTTTTACTGTCTCTTCATTCGTACAATTGGCAACAATCGCTTGTGAAACAAAAGCCGCGGCTTCTTTAACTCGATCTTCATCAATGTCGACGGCGAGTACTTGTGCTCCTGAACTTTGCAGCTCTCTACAAACAGATAACCCAAAACGCCCCAAGCCGATAACTGCATATTGTTTGTCGCTCATTTGAAGTCCCATTTAAGAAATTGAATTACATCGGATAGCCAAACCTACATTAGTTTCTATCTCAAAAAAAGTCGAGTATGCAATAATAAGCTTATTCCATTATCATAATCGTTTGATTTATAAAGGTAGAGAACAACAGCAATTTCTGCTAATTTCCAACTCATAATTTCTGCGGCAGTACACACAATGAATGAATTCATAACCCAAGTTCAAACCTACATCAACCAGAGCCACAGTAACTGGTGGAGTAGCGTCTTATTTATCACCATCGCGAGTTTCTTAGCTTGGGTAGTTTGGCGAATTATCCATAGTCGTTTAGAAGTACTGGCTCAAAAAACGACTTTTCATTGGGACGACCTCCTGCTAGAAGCACTAAGAACCCCTGTCAGCACGTTACTTTGGTGTTGGCCTGCGACTGTATCGGTTGGATTGATTTTTCAAGACCAGTTTGGCAATGAAATCAACTGGTTAAAGACTCTCAAACACATACTGGTTATATGTACCTTTGTTTGGTTTACATTAAGAATGATCAGTAATGCAGAAGCATACGTCTTGGAACAGAAAACCAGAGACGAAACCACTGTACAAGCTATCGCCAAAGTCGCCCGACTATTCTTTATGACAATAGGTGGCCTCACTATCATGCAGGCATTTGGGCTCAGTTTATCTGGATTACTCACTTTTGGTGGTGTTGGTGGTTTAATCGTTGGTTTAGCAGCTAAAGATCTGTTGTCTAACTTCTTTGGCGGCATGATGATTTACTTCGATCGTCCTTTTAAAGTCGGTGACTGGATACGCTCTCCCGATCGTCAAATTGAAGGTACAGTAGAGCGCATTGGGTGGCGCATGACGATCATTCGCACTTTTGATAAACGCCCTTTGTACGTTCCAAATTCAGTGTTCAGTAGTATTGTGGTGGAAAACCCATCTAGAATGCTGAACCGCAGAATCCATGAAACTTTTGGACTTCGTTATCAAGATGCCGAAAAACTCGCTCTAATTGTTAACGATGTAAAATCCATGCTTGAGGCCCACCCAGATATTGATGCCAAACAGACGTTGATCGTTAACTTTGATAAATTTGGTCCATCAACGCTGAACTTTTTTATCTACACCTTCACAAAAACGGTCAATTGGGCGAGATACCACAGGGTGAAGCAAGATGTTCTATTACAGGTATTGGCGATTATTCATAAACATGATGCGAATATCGCCTTCCCAACCCAAACACTGAAGATCGACTCTCAGAAGGTCAGCCTGTCTGAAGGTGTTATTAATTCACATCCTGAAGCTCATTGATAAGCGATAAGCGTGGTAATATGGTGAGAGTAGCCCTTATACACCTAATTACCACCTTATGATTTTACCTGTCATTTTAGCTGGCGGCTCTGGTAGCCGCCTTTGGCCATTATCTCGTGAGCTTTACCCCAAGCAATTTCTAAGTGTCGCTGGCAAACATTCAATGTTGCAGCAAACACTCAAACGTTTGCAGGGTTTAGAAAACTTTGTTGTTGGTGCCCATTGTGATGCTCCTTTCATTATTTGTAATGAAGAGCATCGTTTTATCGCAGCAGAACAAGTACGATCCGCTAATCTTCAACACAGTGGCATTCTGTTAGAGCCCATAGGTAGAAATACTGCGCCAGCTATCGCACTCGCCGCTCTACAAGCATTGAGCAAAAGCTCTGATTGTGCAGAAAAATATCGTGACCCGATCATACTAGTGCTTGCTGCCGACCACCACATAGCCAAAACTTCTCAATTTCAACAAGCCGTTAGCCGTGGTGTCGATTACGCGAAGCAAGGGAAGTTAGTGACATTTGGCATTACACCTAAAGCCCCAGAGACAGGCTATGGTTATGTTAAGCAGGGAAAGCCTCTTCTCCCTAGCACCCAAACGAGTACCATCGCAGAAAAACAGCGAGTCGCTCATGCTTACGCAATTGAGAGCTTCGTTGAGAAGCCTGATAAAAAAACGGCTGAAGACTATATTCGTTCAGGGCAATACTTGTGGAACAGCGGCATGTTCATGTTCACTGCGTCCCGCTATCTTGAAGAACTAGCCGAACATAGCCCAGAGATCTTAACCGCCTGCAAACTCGCACTTGAAAAACAAAATACTGACCTCGACTTTATCCGCATTGACACTGAAGCATTCAAAAACAGCCCGAGCGACTCCATCGACTATGCGGTGATGGAAAAAACTTCACACGCAGCGGTGATCCCTATGGATGTTGGTTGGAATGACATTGGTTCATGGTCTGCGATCTGGGATGTCAGTGATAAGGATGAGCACAACAACGTGATTGAAGGCGATGTGTTGACTGTAGACTCACAACACAACTACATTCATGCTGAAAATAAGCTGGTTGCGACTGTGGGGGTCGAAAACCTGATTATTGTCGAAACCAAGGACGCTATATTGGTTGCGAATAAAGACAAAGTTCAGGGCGTGAAATCGATTGTTGAACAGCTTAATCAAGCAGGTCGAACCGAACATATACATCACCGAGAAGTCTTTAGGCCTTGGGGTAAATACGACGTCGTAGATCTAGGAAAGCGTGACAAAGTGAAGCGAATTACAGTAAATGCAGGGCAGAAATTGTCTTTGCAAATGCACCATCACAGAGCCGAACACTGGGTGGTCGTAGCTGGTATCGCGAAGGTGACCAATGATGAGAAAACTTACCTAGTCGAAGAAGACCAATCCACCTACATTCCATTAGGGCATGTTCATAGCTTAGAAAACCCAGGAGAGCTGCCACTCGAAATGATCGAAGTACAAA